>JACZVE010000253.1 GCA_022572825.1 SAR324 cluster bacterium | reverse complement strand
TAGGAATATTTCAATCTGATGGTGCTATTCTCCTTATCGAAATGGCCGATGATCTTCTTGTCCAACCAGACCTCGATCCTGGACGCATTCTCGCGGTCGTGGTCTATATCGACAACGTACTCCAGCCTATTCTTGACCCCGTCCGTGATTATCTGCCGTATCCCGTCCACCACGGTGCCTTTCACTTCGATGTTCGTGCCGAGATATTTATTCGGGTTTCGGCGGCCTTCAATCCCGTCGAAACCCATCTTCCCTGTGGTTTGCCAGCCCATTTTCGTCCCTGAATCGATCACCTCGAAATGGAGGTGGGGATCCTCGGTTTCGCTATCTCCGCTTAAACCGATCTGGTTCCCTTTTTTAACGTATCCGCCTGCAAGCACACCCATCGAAGAGAGGTGCGCATAGAGCGTGTAGATATGTCTCTCACCTTCGCCTGCCAAGGGAGTGTGGTCAATGACAATGACGTTTCCGAATCCCCCGCTATTGAACGCGGCCCTTACAACCTTCCCGGTTTCGCTCGCAACAATGGCGGTGCCTATATGGGCGTGATAATCGATTCCCTTATGGGGACGCCCCTTCCGGGGTGCCCCGTATGGACTCGTCACACGGGAACCTATCGGTGGTTGCAGATTTAATGTTCCCATCGGCAGCGCTCCTTATTCAAGAGTCGTTAATCGTTGACAAGGCTGATCACGAACAGGTCTTTGTGTCTCTCGTAGGCCAACCATTTCCCGTCCGGCGATATCCCGATTAAATAAACCCATCTATCTTTTTGGGTGTCGACTACACACACGGCATGTGTGCGCCGCGGGGCAATACGGAGAATGCATTTACCGCCATGTTCAATGAAGAGGATGTCCCCGCCGGGCAATATCTCGTAGGAACGAATTGAGCGGTTCCGCTCGAGCACGATTCGGCAGGACAACGCCTTTTCCTCGATTTCCAGTACGCAACGGTGAAGGAACCTCTTGCCCTTGTTATCGCCCACAACACCCCGCTCTGCTAACCAGAAATAGATTCTTCCCTCTCCGTCCACGGAGAGACGCTCGATATTGCTTTCAATCTCATTTTCGAGATCAAACTGCTTCGCCCATCCCTTTTCGCCAAAGAATGCGACATACAGCCGGTTCGGATTGTGGGAATAGCTCACCACGCCGGAGGAGTCCCTGAACCACCGTGCTCCGGTCTCGCTCCAATCCCGGACCCCTTCGGGAAACCACAGGGCCTCCCACCTGGGCTCGGGCATCTCGATGGGGAGGTAGTGACGGCCTCCCAGGAAGGCCCTCTTCCCGTCCGGCGAGACGACCTGCCAATTTGATATATGACCCCGTATCGCCGCGAACACCTGCCTCTCGCCCGTGGGCACCCGGTAGCGGTAGAGGTCCGCCACGTATCCTTCCCAGGCGGGATGGAATTCCCACTCCGAGCCGTGCGCTTCCTTCATTTCCCTGCGCGACCTTTGGTCCAACCGCGCAGAAGCCGTGTCCATGTAGACGAGCCACTCGCCGTCGGGGGAGCAGTTGAAAGGGTGGTGGTCCCTGTTCTTGCTGATCTCGATCCGCTCTCCGGACGGCACCTTGATCAGCTCGATGCGGATCCATGTATCGTCATATTCGCGGAGAATGCGGCGGACGTGACGGAGATGGCGCTCGCTCCCCGCATTTCCGGGGGGAAAGAATTCACGCGGAAGAGGCCCGGGGAGTTCACCATAGTAGACCCCGATAGCATTGCTCCCGCACCAGAAACTGAATATGGAATGATCTATCCTTTTGTCCCGCGCGACGAATATCTCTTTCTTCCCTTTAATCCGCAGGGGACTGTCCGCCCAGGCCGTTCGCCCCACCAACCAGCCGCAGGCGGCGATCAGCAATAGGGCCACGGAGAACAGCCGCACCTTCTTATTTGCAGCGCTTTTCATGCTGTTTCTCCCAATCCGCGGAACCGTGTTTCCACCTTTCCGGCCACCTTCCCGGCAAGGGGGCTTCGTTCCCGGCCGCGTTACCAAACCGCTTCCCATGGGCCGAATCCCGGCATGGTATACAAATGTATCGAATTTCGAAAATCGTGTACAGTGCAGGAGGAGCAATAGGGGCAAAAGCGGCAAAAGGGGGCAGGGGTGTTCCTTCTCAATTCACAAAATCAAACAAATCAGCAGGTTCCACTCGCCAGAAACCGCTCCTGAAAAACCGTCATCAGATTCGAATACTCTCCGAATTCGAGACCTTTTCATAAGCCCAAGGAAGCCTACGAGATGCCTTTTCAAGTGTCTGGAGGCCGACAAATTGGCTGTAATTTGGTATTAGCCCACTATTTTCGGCGCCCTAGAGGCGATTTTCCCCGCCAGCGGGCGCACCACCCCCTCAACTCAACAACACCACCGCCCGCCGTAGGTTTAATGCGGTGACCATCAACATCAGCTGTGTGGTGTTGGACCGCAATGAGTAATATCGCACCCTCGTGAATCCGTAGCTGCGTTTGAGTGTGCCGAATATCCGCTCAACCTTCCGCCGGATCGGTGCGATCAATTGGTTTCGCCGTTTCTGCCAATGGGGAAGCCCGTCTTGGTTCTTATGGCTTCGATGCATGATCCGGTCTTTAACGCCATTGGCCTTCAAGCGGCGGCGCCGGTGCTTGTTCTCATACGCCTTATCGGCGTAGACAGCGCGCTCGTCGCCGCAGATCAATTCATCGGCCACCTCGCTTTCATTCACCTTGGACGGGGTCAGAATCGCCCGCCGGATCAGTGCGGAATCCTGATCCATTGACAGATGCGCCTTGTAACCGAAATGTAGGCCGCCCCGCCCTCGGCTCCAGCTGGCATCGCGGTCTACAGAAGCTTTTGCCATACGGCCCCCCGCCCCGCTTTGCGGAGGCGCGGCCTGCGCCTTGACCAGCGTGGCATCCAGCAGGGTGCCTTGTTTCAACATCAACCCTCGTGCTTCGAGTTGCCGATTGATCTCCGCCAGCAACGATGAATCCAATCCATTCCGGCCCAACTCCTGGCGGAAGCGCCACAGGGTAACGTGGTCGGGCGTTGGCTCGTCCAAACTCAAGCCCACGAACCGGCGGAACGAGAGGCGATCAGCCAAGGCTTCTTCCAACTGTGGATCGGATAGGTTGTACCACTGTGCCAGCAGCAAAGCCTTGACCAACACCAGCGGAGGGTAGGAAGGACGCCCTGTGGTGGCCGCATAGATCGGTTCCATCAGTTTGGCGAGAGCACTCCAGTCAATCACTTCGGCTATGCGGTCCATTTTGCCCGCATGTCCTTTTTCCGCCACCACCTCCTCTGCAAAGCTTCTTTGACCGGTTTGCCGATGCATAGGTGCCCTCCTTGGCAAATGATGGCTTTGATCATTTATCCCCCTTCCAGGCTCTCACCAGCGGGGGCTTATGAAAAGGTCTCGCAATCGGAGAGGGGCGACCAAGCGGGTATATAGCGGGGAACTCTCATCGGTAGCTCCCCCTCTCCGAATTCGGAGAGGGGGTCGGGGGGTGAGGTTTTACCGGAAAATATCAGCGCCTTAGAGAAATTCTGCTCGCCTGACAGTCGCCACGATGAATGATTGAATGAATTTCTGAGTCACTAAAGTACCGTGTGTTTGGACGATCGAAATTGGGGGCACGATTCGGCAGGAGTGAGCTATGGAAGGGAGGCTAAAGGGCCGGGTGGCGGTCATCTCCGGCGGAACGGGGCAGCTGGGCCGCGCGGTCAGCCTGCGCTTTCTCGCCGAGGGGGCGGCCGTGCTCATTCCCTATTATCTGGAGGAGGAAGTGCGGGCGTTTCGCCAGGCCCATCCGCGGGAGGCGGCCGACATGCGCTTCGACCCCGTCGATGCGGCGCAGCCGGATTCCGTGCGGCGATACTGCGAGACCATCGCGCAGGCTGTCGGAGCACCGGGTGTGCTGATCAATTTGGCTGGGGGCTACAGCTACGGACCGACCGTCGAGACTGCGGAGCCGGCGGATTTCACCCGCCTGTTCGAGCTCAACGTCCTCACCGCCTTGAACCTGTGCCGGGGCCTGCTGCCCGCCATGCTGCAGGCCGGCGGCGGAAAGATCGTCAACGTCGGCGCGCGGGCGGGTTTGGAAGGCTCGGCCAACCACGCGGCCTATTCCGCCTCCAAAGCCGCCTTGCAGCGCATGACCGAGGCGCTCTCCGCGGAGGTGAAGGAGCGAGGGATCAACGTCAACTGCGTGCTGCCCAGCATCATCGACACGCCGCGCAACCGGCAGGATCTGCCCGATGCGGACTTTTCCCGCTGGGTGACGCCAGACGCGCTGTCCGCCGTGATCGCATTCCTCGCCTCGGACGACGCCCGCGCCATCCATGGCGCCGCCATACCGGTGTACGGGCTGATGTAAGCGCGCCAGCAGTAATTACAGATCGTTGCGTGGAGCAACCGCAGATTGGCCCAGATGCGCGCCGATATTGGAACTTGATAGTTTACTTATCCGTGTTTATCAGCGGGTATCTGTGGCTGCATCTGACAAGGATTTGCTAAGCGGCGCGCAGATTGCCCTCCTGGTCGAACTTGAACGGCACGGGGGCGCCCGCCGCCTCCATATTGCGATGCCCGCCGACCTCTTCCAGCATGGGCTCGGAGACCATCACCCGGGAGAGCTCCAGGGTGTTCTTGATACGCACGATGCGGCAATCGGGGGGCTTGACGCGAAGCACGGTCTTGACGGCCAGCTTGATCGCTTCCTCTTCGGTGTTCATGATGATGGGGATCGCGGCGCCGTCCAGAACGGCCGCCGTGATGACGTTGGCGTACGTCGCGCCCACGTCGATCTTTCTGTAGAGCTCCATCGTAATCACGTCCGCAACGCCCAGCCCGGTGGCGTTGCCATGGGTCTCCTCGGTGAGGTCGAGCACGACGATCTTCTTGACGTGCGGCCCGCTCCAATCCACGAAACGGTTATTGCGGCCCGTCACGTTGGGATCGAAGCCGGCGCCGCTGATGTTCTTGCCCATCTCGTCGATGATCAGCACGTCGATCTCGTCAAAGAGCAGCCGCCCCATCATCTCTTTCGATTTCGCCTGCAGCGCAGCCTCGCGCTCGAAGAGCCCTTCCGCGGAGATGGCTTCGATGATCGCCGTCTCGTCCTGGGCGTTTTCCACCAGACCCACCCCGAACAGGAACGGCTTGCGCGCCATGATGAACCGGGCGACGCGGGGCAGCAGTTCGCCGAAGACGTCCATCCCGTGGGTGTGCAGGGTGGTGGCCCCCTTGATCTTGCCCATGCCGATGGTCATCATCTTGACGATCCCGCTCTCGATATCGGAACGGTAATTGGTATGGGGCTTGATGCGGTTG
>JACZVE010000252.1 GCA_022572825.1 SAR324 cluster bacterium | reverse complement strand
GTGCTGCTCTCCGGTTGCGACAAGACCACCCCGGCGCAATTGATGGGCGCGGCGAGCTGCGACCTGCCCACCATCATGCTCACCGGCGGTCCCATGCTGAACGGCAAGTTCCGGGGCCGGGACATCGGCTCCGGCACGGATGTATGGCGCTTCAGCGAGGATGTGCGCGCCGGCAAGATGAGCATGGAGGATTTCCTCAGCGCCGAGGCGGGCATGTCCCGCAGCCAGGGGCACTGCATGACCATGGGCACGGCATCCACCATGGCCAGCATGGCCGAGGCGCTGGGCATGACCCTGCCCGGAGCCGCGGCCATTCCCGCCGCCGACGCCCGCCGCAACACCTACGCGCAGCACTCCGGGAGGCGCATCGTGGCCATGGTGCGCGAGGGCCTGCGCATGTCTCAGATTCTCACCCGCAAGGCATTCGAAAACGCTATCAAGATCAATGCCGCCATCGGCGGCTCCACCAACGCCGTGGTGCATCTGCTGGCGCTGGCCGGGCGGGTGGGGGTGAAGCTGGAGCTGGACGACTTCGACCGGCTGGGTCACGATCTGCCCTGCCTGGTGAATTTGCAACCTTCCGGCAAATACCTGATGGAGGACTTCTTCTACGCCGGAGGCCTGCCGGCCGTGATGCGCGAGTTGGGCGATCACCTGCACAACGACGCCCTCACCGTGAACGGCAGGACCGTGGGGGACAACGTGGGCGAGGCGCCCTGCTGGAATCGCGAGGTGATCTATCCGCTGGACAAGCCGCTCAGGCACGCGGCCGGCATCGCCGTGCTGCGGGGGAACCTGGCGCCGCGCGGTGCGGTGATCAAGCCCTCCGCCGCCACGCCCGAGCTGATGACGCACCGGGGCCGCGCGGTGGTATTCGAGGACATCGAGGACTTCCACGGACGCATCGACGACCCCAACTTGGACGTGGACGAGACCTGCGTGCTGGTGCTGAAAGGGGCGGGCCCGCGCGGGTACCCCGGCATGGCGGAGGTGGGCAACCTGCCCCTGCCGCCCAAGGTGCTCAAAAAAGGCATCACCGACATGGTGCGCGTTTCCGATGCCCGCATGAGCGGCACGGCCTATGGCACGGTGGTGCTGCACACGGCGCCCGAAGCGGCCGTCGGCGGCCCGCTGGCGCTGGTGCAGAACGGCGACGTGATCGAGCTGGATGTGGAGTCGCGCCGCCTGCACCTGGACGTACCGGACGAGGAGCTGGAGCGCCGTCGCGCCGCCTGGAAGCCCTCGGTGCACGAGCGGCTCAACCGGGGTTACGGACGCCTCTATCTCGACCATGTGCTGCAGGCCGATCAGGGCGCGGATTTCGACTTCCTGGTGGGCGGCAGCGGCGATTACGTGCCGCGGGAGAACCATTAGGATCGCTCCGCCAGGGTACAAGCGCGGCACAAATTTCGTTTCCCGGCGCTAATACCGACCTGACGGCAAGGCTGGTGGAGCGATTTGAAATATGCCATTGTAAATGGCCGGAAGAACGGGGGTGGATCGACCGGGCTGCGCCGTGTGACCGCCGTGACGGCACCGTGCGGCCTGTAGCAGACCCGTAGCATACTGGCGGAAGACCCGTGAGAATGTTCCTCTTCACCGCGGCGACCATCGGCGTTGAAATCCTGGTCGTAGTGCATTGGTTCCTGTTGCCGGACAATTGGTATCTGTTCGCGGTGGCCATGGTCGCCGGGGTGGGCATGTGCCTCATGGCCGCTGTCGATTTCCGGCTCATGTTCGCAGTGTTCCGGCGGGATACTTCCGTTCCCCAGCAGCGCAAGGAATTGGAGGACCTGGCCCATATCGAGCCGCTTTGGGCATTCGCGACCACGGTGCAGATCTTCTTCATTGCCGCGGCTTTCCTGGCCGGGGTTTACTGGATGGCGATCGCGCTCATTATTGGGCAGGGCGCCGAGCTGATTTCCGTGGCCACCGCGCGCATCCGAATCCGGGCTTCGCATCCGGGCGTGGTGGCGTAATCACCGGCGTAATCAAAAAACGCCCCGCTCCGGAAGCCGGCACGGTGACTGGAGCGCACCACGCCCGCTGGCCGGCAATGGAGCACTTGTGGGGATTGTTCACTGGCTTGCACAAGGGAGAATGATTGATGACGAGGACGCTGACCGTCGGTGCGGCGCAGCTCGGTCCCATCGCCCGTGACGAGCCCCGCGGCCGGGTCGTGGAACGCATGCTGGCCCTGCTGGAGGTGGCGGATAACAAGCGCTGCAAGCTGGTGGTGTATCCCGAGCTGGCACTGACTACTTTTTTCCCGCGCTGGTTCACCGAAGACCAGGGCGAAATCGACTCCTTCTTCGAATCCGAAATGCCGGGGCCGGAGACGCAGCGCCTGTTCGACGAGGCGGCGCGGCGGGGCATCGGCTTTTGCCTGGGCTATGCCGAACTGGCAGAGGAGCCGGGCCGGCTGCGGCGGTTCAACACTTCGATTCTGGTCGACAGCGGCGGCAACATCATCGGCAAGTACCGCAAGGTGCACTTGCCCGGCCACGGAGAGTACGAGCCGCAGCGGCCTTTTCAGCACCTCGAGAAGCGTTACTTCGAGGTGGGTGATCTGGGCTTTCCCGTGTTCCGGGGCTTCGGGGGCATCATGGGCATGTGCATCTGCAATGACCGCCGCTGGCCGGAAACCTACCGTGTGATGGGGCTGCAGGGCGTGGAAATGGTGATGCTGGGCTACAACACCCCGCAGATCAACGCCGCGGTGTACGAGCCGGGGCACCTTCGCATGTTTCACAACCACCTCAGCATGCAGGCCGGGGCCTACCAGAACGGCGTCTGGGTAATCGGCGTGGCCAAGGCCGGCGTGGAGGAGGGCGTTGAGCACATCGGCGGGAGCTGCATCATCTCACCCACCGGGGAGATCGTCGCTCAGTGCCGCACGACGGGCGACGAGCTGATCACCTACGATTGCGACCTGGATTTCGGCCGCTACATCCGCGACACCACGTTCAACTTCGCCAAACACCGCCGCATTGAGCACTACGGCCTGATTACCGAGCGCACCGGCGAGATACCACCGCCTTAGCGGCGCAACGAGGTACTTTGCGGCGCGCCGCATTTGGCCCGGCCGCGCCGGGCGCCGTGGGCGCGCTCACCATACCAGCTGAGATCGGGGATCACAGATGAACCTCTTCACGCAACTCAAGTCCGATTGGCACGCCACAGGCCCCGCGGACCTGCTGGATTGCCCCACCATCGTGCTCAAGGGCATCGACGAGCCTCAGGCCGAGGCGCTGCAAAAGGTGTTTCAGATCACTAGCGTGCGCGAGATGGTCAACCATCCCGAGATCGATTGGGTGTGGCGCACGTTTAGCGCTTACCGCGCCGGCCTCCAGCGCGACCTGCCGGCCGACGCCGGGGAGCACGTCGAGGCGGACTGGCTGGAGCGGAGCTGTGGCGAATGGCTTTCCAGCCCGGTCAACACGCTCAAGGCCCTCACCACGGAGGACGGGTTGTTGCTGGGAAGCGCCCTGCAGTGGGTGACCGTTCGCAATTTAGCCAACGACACCGCCTTTGCCGCTGCCCGCGAGATTCACCGTTCGGCGACGGGCGGCCCCGTTCCGCCCGAGCAAGCGTTCGAAAAGTCCCTGGAGAGTTACTTCGACGGTGGAACACATCGCTACATGAATCGGCTGCGGGAGGAGGCCGGCGTGCCGCAGCGTCCACCGCCACCACCACCGCCTCCCCCCCCCATGGAGGCGCCGCGCGCGGCCCCTGTCCAATCCACGGCGCCCGCTGCGGCACAGCCAGCGACCGCCTCGCCGCCCTTGCAGGCGGGAGCCCCCGAGCAGACCGCTGCCCCCGAGCCAGAGGGAACGCCCGAGCAACAGGCGGCCCCGGCGGCGGCGGCGCAGCCGGAGGCCTCATGGATGCACAAAGCGGGCTTCGTGCCAGGGCGCCACAAGGACTATGCGCCGGACGGCAGCTACATTCCGCGAGGCGGCGGCTCGCGCGGATGGTTCGAGCATACTCTGGTAGCCAAGACCGAGCGGCCCAACCGCTATCGGTATCACGAGGCGGTGGACACCTTGGGCTTCAGGAGCAGCGCCCTGGAGGAGACCGTGCGGGCGGAAAACCGGGGGGCCGAGCGAAAGGAGATGAAAATGCAGGTGCGTTACGGGCTGGACGATAGGAGGGCCCCGCTGCCTGGATTGTGCCTGGACATCTCCCTGACGGGAGCGAAGATTCGCATCGGCCACGACCTCAAGTCCGACACGGCTGTCCAGGTGAGCTTCGTCCGGAGGGACGACATAATTGGCACCGAGCAGCAGTTTCTATCCCTGCAGGGCACGGTGATGTGGTGCAAATCGGTAAATCTCCGCTTTCGCTCTCCCCGCTATGACTGCGGGATCGAGTTCACGGAAATGGCCATCGACAATAAGGAGCGGCTCTCCAAAGTACTGACCGATCGCGTGGACGAGTTGCTTGCCGATACCCCGCTGGATGCGGAGGGACTCACCGAGGTGCTGCAATAGCGCTGGAGGCGCTGCTTCCGCACAGCCCTTGCCATAAGGCGGCCCTCAACGGATTTGGGTAAGGAGGGCGAACAGCAGCATCAGAAGGGCGGTCCCGAAGAGGACGAAGGTGAAGGCCCTGGAAATGCCCGGGTAACGGCGCGCGATGACTTTTTTGAAGGCCAGCCAGCCCAGCAGCAGGACGATCCCGATCTCGATCAACCCCAGGCCAAACATTTCGCGGTCGCCCCGGATGTCGCATATTGCGCCGCGTCCGATGGCCGGAGGCAACGGGAGTGCAGTGCGGGCCGCCGCGGGGGCGCGTTATTGTCCCCGCACCGTACGATAGTGCAGATAGCGATCGCTCGAAGTGACGGAAATCTGTGTGATATCGTTGCGCTGCAGGAGCTTCAACCGAACGATGATGCCCGCGTCTCCTTGACGCCACAGCTCCCGGTAGAACTGCTCGAGCCCGCCCACCTTTTTGTCACCGATCTCCAGGATGATATCACCAGCCTCCAGACCCGATTCATTGGCGGGCCCTTCCGGCGAGACGCGGGTGACAATCACGCGCCCAAACTGTTCGGCCACGTTGATGCCAAGCCAGGGCTTGGAGCGAGTCACAGGACGTCCCACCTTCTCCAGGTCCGACAGAATGGGCTTGAGCAGGTTGATGGGGACGAACATATTGCCCGGCACGGAGAGTCCCCCAGCGGCGGCGTTCTCCACGTACAACGAGCCGATGCCCACCAACCGCAGGTTCTGATCGACCAGGGCTGCGCCCGCAAAGTTCCGCTGGGGCGGCGCGGTGAAGATGGCTGTCTCCAACAGGTATTCCCAGTATCCCGCGAACGTGCGGCG
>JACZVE010000251.1 GCA_022572825.1 SAR324 cluster bacterium | reverse complement strand
CCGCGCGGAAAATTTGAACTATCCGAATGGGAGTATAGCCATGAAGATGCAAATGAGGTTTTCCAAAATTTTATGTGCGGGTCTCTGCGCGGCGGTGTTTTTGCTGTTTGCCGTCCCGCCATCCGTCGCAACGGCCCAGAGCAGTGAATCCACGCTGAAGAAGATTCTCGACCGCGGCCATCTGATCGTGGGGTCCCGGACCACCACGCCGGGGTTTGGATTCAAGGACAAGGGCAAACTGGTGGGTTTCGATATCGACATGGCCCGCGAAATCGCCAATGGCCTGCTGGGCAGCCCCGACAAGGTAAAATTCGTCGTTTTGGCTTCGGGCAGCCAGCGCGTGCCCGCGCTGGTTTCCGGCCGGGTGGACATGGTGGTCACCCAGTTCAGCGTCTTCAGGAAGCGGGCCCAGGTGGTCGGGTTCACCCTCCCGTACTGCAACGCGGATTTTAGCGCCATAGTGCGCGCGGATCCCCCTACAGGAAAAACGCCGACCTCAACGGCAAGGTGGTGACCACCCGCAGCGGAGCGGAGCTTGAGAAGCTGATTCTCGGGGCCATCCCGCAAGCCAAGGTGGAGATGTATCCCAACCTCTCCGACGCCTTTCTGGCGTTCCGCCAGGGGCGCGCGGAAGCCATGTTCAACGATCACGCGGGGGGAATCTTTCTCACCCGCACCTATCCCGGCAAGTACCGCGTGATCGTTGACCTGGAAAATCCGCTGGATGCCAACCAATACTCGATCGGTGTCCGCCAAGACGACCTGGTCTGGCTGAACTATCTCAACTGGGTGCTGCACCGGATGGCGCTGACGGGCAAGCTGCAAGCGATCCACAAAAAGTGGTTGGGCACCACGGACCTGGTGCCGGGGTGGGCGCGCAACGCTTATTGAGCCGTGCACGAACCTGCCCGCCAGGAGGCCTCCATAGGGTGCTGGCGGGCAGCACCAGAATAATCGGCGATGTTTGAGGGCTATTTCCTATATTGGGGTGCGGTCTGGGATGTGCTCCCGAAGATGGCAAAAGGCCTGCTCATCACCCTTGAAATTGGGGTCATGAGCATTGCGCTCGGGTTGGGCGTTGGTGTGGCCGGGGCGTTGGCCCGGAACTCGTCCCGGCGCGCCGTGGCCACAGCCGCGCTGGTGTATGTGGAGATCATGCGCAACAGCCCGAGCCTGGTGAAGATGTACTTCATATATTTCGGCCTGCCGTCGCTGGGGATTTATCCCGGCCCGCTGCTCTCCGCGGTAGCGGCGCTGGTGCTGCACAACGGGGCTTACATGACCGAAATCGTGCGTGGCGGGCTGGCCGCCATACCCCGCACGCAAGTACTGGCCGCCCGCAGCCTGGGGATGGGCACCTGGACGACTTTCCAGGTGGTTATCCTGCCCCAGGCGTTCGACAATGTGCTCCCCTCCCTGAGCAACAATTGGGTGGAAATTGTCAAGGACACTTCCTTGACGGGCGCGCTTTCGGTGCGGGAGTTCTTCCATGTCGTCGAGGAACAAATTTCGGCGACCCTGCGCAGTTTCGAGTTCCTCACGGTGGCGGCCGTAGTTTACCTGGTGCTCACCGCTTCTCTCTCCGGGGCGCTCCGCACCGCGGAAGCCCGCATCAAGTATAGACGCTAGCGGGTGGCGCTTGTGATGGAATGGTATACGGGCATGGTGGCGCCCCTGATGCGGGGCCTTTTGGTGACCGTCGAGTTGGCCACGCTGGTGCTGGTGCTGGGCAGCATCGGGGGTGTCCTGTTCGGTGTGCTGTGGGGAATCGCGGGTCCAGTGGTGCGGGCCGCGATGACCATCGCCATCATGCTGTCCCGCGGCATTCCCCTGCTGGTGCAGGTGTTCATCGTGTTTTTCGTGCTGCCTTTCTTCGGCGTCGAATTTACCGGGTTCACTACCGCTGTCGTGGCCCTGTCCCTGTTCGCGGCGGCGACCATCACCGAGATTGTCCGAGGCGGCATCCTGGCTGTTCCCCACGGGCAGATGGACGCGGCCCGGTCGGTGGGCTTTACCTACTATCAGGTGATGCGCATCGTGATCTTTCCCCAGGCGTTCCGCTCCATCCTGCCGCCGTTGATCACCCAATTCGTCTTCCTCATCAAGGCGACCTCCATTATCTCCCTGCTCGGCGTGCCGGAAATCATGCTGGCGGGGCGTGAGGTGATCGAACGCACCCTGCTGGGATTCCAGGTGATGGCGATGATCTGGTTGATCTACACCGCGATTTGTTATCCTCTCACCATTGTCGGCCGCCGCCTGGAGGCCAACTTCCAGCGGAGAGGGTTTCGGCCAGCCCTGGGTGAACCATGAGTGAAAACGCGATGGTGCGCATTGAAGGCATCGGAAAAAACTACGGCGCGCTGCGCGTGTTGGACGACGTATCCCTCAATGTGCGCAAGGGGACGGTCTGCATCATTATCGGCCCCAGCGGGTCCGGCAAATGCACCCTTTTGCGCTGCGTCAACTTTCTCGAGCCCTATGACGACGGATCCATTTTCATCGATGAGGAACTGGTGGGCTACAGGGAGGAGAATGGGCGCCGCCGCCCGCGGAAGCAGCGGGAGATCGCCCGCATGCGCGCGCAAACCGGCATGGTATTTCAGGATTTCAACCTCTTCACTCACATGACCGCCCTTGAAAACGTTGCGGTGGCGCCCATTAAAGTGCAGGGCATCCCGTGGGCGGAGGCCAATGCTCTGGCCGAGGAGGGGCTAATCAAGGTTGGCCTGAAAGAGCGCATGTACGCCTACCCCGCGTTTCTTTCCGGCGGAGAACAGCAGCGCGTCGCCATCGCCAGGGCCCTGGGGGTTCAGCCCAAGGTGCTGCTGCTGGATGAGGTCACCTCGGCTCTGGATCCGGAACGCATAGCGGAGGTGCTGGAAGTGATCCGTGCGCTCGCCGAGGAAGGATTGACCATGCTCATCGTCACCCACGAGATCCCGTTTGCCGCGGAGATCGCGGACCAGGTTGTTTTCCTGGCTGGCGGCCGACTCGTCGAGAGCGGCGGTGCCGAGACACTCGCCAAGCCCAGCACCGAACGCTTGCGTACATTCCTGGGCAAGTTGGCGTGATGGGGCCGAGCGCTAGGCGGCCAAAACCCAAACATCGGGCAGGAGACGTACGCGGATATTCTGCGCCACACCAGTTCCAGGCCCACCAAAAGGTAAGGACCCCGACTCTTCCACCAAAGGGGGACACATGGGTGGTGGGCCTGGGTGGATCTCCCGATCCACCCTGCCCCAAGAGTCGAGGTCCCGTAGGGACACTATCAGGCCATCTCCCGAACGGGAACCCCATCTGCTTTGTTATTCGGCCCACAAAACGGCAATCTGAGCACCTTTCACAAACCCAAAAAGAGACGAAATGACTTAGATTCATTTCCCCGATTTGTGGTATTGAGGGCCGGGAGGTTCATTCAGCGACAGTTGGCGGCTCTAACCTGGCCATGTCGCCTAACCTATTTCGGGTTCCAATTAAGAAGTCGCATGTCACAAAGATGAGCGCCAAACCCGACCTCAAGATCGCCCGCGTCCACCTCAGCCAACGCCCCGATCTGCGATCCCACATTATAAATACTCTTAAAGGGACACGATATTTCTCTATGGTCTCCAGCGAGATCCTCGAGTACGTGCTGAGGGAGAGCCAGCTCGTCCGCCTGCGTCCAGGCGACACACTGATCGCAGAGGGCAGCGAGGATATTGACGCATTTTACTTCCTGCTAAATGGATCGGTCGGAGTCCACGCCGCAGGCAAATACATTCACTCGATCAACGACGTGGGCGACGCAGTCGGTGAGATGGGGGTTATCACACAGTCTCCTCGTTCGGCAGATGTCATCGCTGAACTCGAAGCTGAACTGGTTGAGATTCCCTGGCAGGTCATCAAGGCGCTCCAGGCCCGCGATCCGCAAAGCGCCATTGCATTCTTCGAGGTGATGACTGTCTTTTTGGCAGAGAAACTCAAAACCACAACGCAACGCGTCCATTTGTACGAGGGCTTTGTCGTCGGGGTCATGGAAGAACAGCGCACAAAGGATGTACTGACCGACGAATTGCGCGCAAAATTCCAAGAGCTGGCCAAATCCAACAAAAATCTGAAAAACCTCGCCATCCGTGACCGGATGACCAACCTTTTCAATCATGCCGAATTCGAGGAAAACCTGGCACGGCAAATCACGATCTATCGGCGCAATCAAGAGCCTTTCAGCTTGGTAATCGGAGACCTCGACGATTTCAAGCAGGTCAACGACACCTATGGACATCTCGTCGGCGATCGAGTGATTCGAAACACGGCCGACACTCTGGTCCGGTTACTTAGGGCAGAAATTGACTCCATCTACCGCTACGGCGGCGAGGAATTTGCCATCCTCATGAGAAACACGCCGGAGTCAATTGGAACGATAGTGATGAATCGGATTCGCGGCATGCTGGAGGTAAGCGCCGTTCAAGCTAACGGCACAGATCTGTATACGACCATGAGCATCGGGGTCGGAGGCTTTCACCCAGAATGGCAGATGGAGGAGTTCATAGCCAAGGTGGACCAAGCTCTGTATTGCGCCAAGCGCTCGGGGAAAAACAAAGTAGTCCCCGTTGCGGAGGCGATGGGCACGGCAGCGTCGGCGGATGACGCTTAAAGATTCGAATACGATTGAGCCGCGTTCACAGGAGGCGCGGCAACCACCCCATGACAGAGCTGGCGAGGGAGACGACCCGCCCGCCGGGCCGGCCGCTCTCCCCACCCCTTGCATCGCTTCATGATGGGCAGCGCCGCGCAACACCCGAAGTATGCTGCCACGGGCGCCTGCACAACCCCCGCCCAATTTCTGCGTTTACCTCTATAAAACAAATCGGGAAGGGCCGGCGCGTTGTAGCGATGTGACCGAACGTCCGCGGCCACACGGGTGCGCCCGGCTCGCAGGCGCCCGCGGATGATCGTAAGAGATTTATGAATACGCAACTGAAAAAGGTCAAAGCAAAGGACTTGAGGCCAGGGATGGCCCTCAGGGAGATTACGCAATTTTCGGCGGATTACTCCTACCTGGATTCCGCATCCATTGAATTCCTGCAGAGTCGGTTCAGAGGCGCCTCCGCCGTCGTCAATGCCCAAGGCGCGACGAAGACCGTGCCCATTGAAGCGCTGCGGCCCCTCAACCATCTGGAGGCGATCGTCGACCTGCCGCCCGCGCCGGGGCTGAGTCCGCTCGACGCGGACACCGCGCAGACCTTGCAGAAGCGCGGGATGCTGGAGTTTCTCGTCTCCATCCCGCCCCAGGCCGCGGCGCCTGCCGCGCCTCACACGGACAAAGGTGCCCCTGCGCCGGTGGAATCCGCCGGCAAGGCTCACCAGGC
>JACZVE010000250.1 GCA_022572825.1 SAR324 cluster bacterium | reverse complement strand
TAAATATTGCCTATGACCTTAGCTCAGCAAGCCACCGGTATGGCTCGCGCGTGAGTGTGTGTTTTCGTTTGTGAAGCCTCACCCCCCAACCCCCGCGCCCTCGCCCTTACGCAAAGGTCTCACGCAGTGGAGAGGGGCCGGGGGTGAGGCAACTACCGACACTGCACCCAGCACTGGAGAGCGTCATATTTACAGTCTTTGCGGAGCTAAGGGTATAGGCATTTTCTAAATTGGAGCAGCGCCCGACCGTTCCCTATTCATGGTGCGAAGTTCATTGACGATGTACTAACCGTTTTGCCCGAGTGCGGTGAGATTGGCGCCTCTGGCCAGGGAGTGACAATCCTCGCACAAAACCGGGCCCTCCACATCGTCCCGCCCGGGAATCTCCTTCAGGCACAGTTGGCAGTTGGTGACCTCGCCGCCCTCCTCCTCGACGAGGCTGAGGCTTTGTCCCACGCCGAGGATGTTGTGGCGGATCTCCTCAAGGGTGATGTCCTCCTTGAGCTGATTCTTTTCCTGGCGGCGCAACTCGCCCTCGATGGCGTACTCGATGAAGTTGGCCGGCGTTACGTCCAGGTACCGGCAGGCTGCCTCGATGCGATCCATCAGCTTGCGCCCGGAGCGCACCTTGATCGTGACAAAGGGAGCCGCCATGCCATGCTCCTATCGGGGGATGGGTAGAAGGGCCGCGCGGTGCACCGGCCGCTCCATCCCAAGTGCTTAGTGGATGTGCTTCGCGGCAAATTTTGGGGCGTAGCCTGATTTATTAACCGCGTGCTTTAACTACCAAAAATCTAGCAGTCATGTCACGCGATTCTCTGACGCGAAGTACCAGAGCCTTGCTATACGTTGAACCTCTCCCAATACTGATCCGCTCGCCTGGCTGAAGTGGATCATTTCGGAAAAATGTATTATGTCAATTGTGTGACATTCAAATGAGTAATTCACCACCCCTTTTAATGGGACACAGGGAGGTGGCACGCAAACGCATAGGGAAATGGCCATCTTAAGAGGGGAACCCCTCCCTTAAGGCCACCATGCGCGAACTGTATTACGGGGAAAACCTTGACGTTGTAAAGCGATTCATCCCCGACAATTTCATCGATCTCGTCTACTTGGACCCTCCCTTCAATTCAAATCGCTCTTACAATCTTCTCTTCCGAAGCCCTGCCGGTGAGTCTTCCGCCGCCCAGGTCACGGCATTTGAGGATATGTGGGAGTGGGGCGAGCAGGCCGAGCGGGAATTCGGCGAGATTCTGCACGGACACCATGGGGACGTTGCTCAATTCATAGTGTCCCTGAAAAGTATTCTCAAGGACAGCCCCATGATGGCCTACCTGGTCATCATGGCCAGCAGGCTCCTGGAGATTCACCGGGTGATGAAGGATACCGCGAGCCTGTATCTACACTGCGACGTAAATGCGAGCCACTACCTGAAAATCCTGTTGGATGCGGTTTTTGGAGGGAAGAACTTTCGCAATGAAATTATCTGGCACTATTACAACAAGTATTCCGCCGGGAAAAGGTCGTTCGGCAAGAACTTCGACCAAATCCTGTTTTACACCAAGTCGGACGCGTTCACGTTCAATCCCGTTCGGGAGATGCGCGATAAGCCCGTGCGCCAACTGCTTCGCGAAAATGTGAATGGCGTACTGAAGAACAGAAAAGGGCCTGACGGCAAGGTGCTCTATCGGGAAGTCGTCGATAAAAAGGTCGATGCGGTGTGGAAAATGCCCTGCCTTCAGCCAGCCTCGAAAGAGATGCTGGGCTACCCCACCCAAAAACCTATCGCACTGCTGGAACGAATCATTCTGGCCTCATCCAGCCCAGGAGACTTGGTGCTCGACCCTTTCTGTGGATGCGGCACCGCCGTTCACGTGGCGGAAAAGCACGGCCGGGCCTGGATCGGAATCGACGTCACTCACCTGGCCATCAGCGTGATCGAAAACCGACTGCGCGAAGCCTTCCCGAAGGTGCGGCTGAATATCCACGGGGTACCGCGTGATCTGGACGGAGCCCGTGATCTGGCGGATCGTGACAAATTTGAGTTCCAACACTGGGCCTGCTGGCTTGTGGGTGCACGTACACAGGCAGTGAAGAAAGGGCCGGACCGTGGCGTCGATGGAGTCATTTTCTTTCAGGACGATGGCACGGGGCCAAAAAAGGCCATCGTTTCCGTCAAAGGAGGACACAAGGTGACTGCGGCCATGATTCGTGATCTTGAGGCCGTGATGGGTCGTGAAAAGGCCGCACTCGGATTGTTCGTGACCTTGGCCAAGCCCACGGACCAAATGAGAAAAGAGGCTCTGAGCGCAGGGATGTACCGTGCGCCCTATCACGACCGAAGCTTTCCCCGGCTTCAGATACTCACGATCGAAGGCTTACTGGAAGGCACCGAGCGGCCGGAAATGATCAATCTCGATCCAAGGCTTAGCCACCAGCAGCCCGCGCGACTGCAACGATTGCGCGTGCAGCAGGAGCTTCCGCTGGATGAACAGGAAAAAACCGTCGCACTAAAAAGATTGAAGCAGGGTCGTGTGGTAAGCATGGCTAAGGCGAGGGCAAAGAGAAAAAGACAGAAAGCCGCCGGGAATTAGGCCATTGTAGAGAGGCGATCCGTCGCGAAGAGAAAGCAGAATCATAACCGATAAGACCCGACACCTCATGCCGGCGCTGCGGGCCGCGCCGGAGCCTGCGCAAGCGGCCCTACGCCATCAAGACTCTGCTGGACCCCCGCGACCTCGCCTCGATCATGCGGCAGATTCACGATGTCTACGCCGCCTGCCCGGGGCGCAGCCGGGGAAACCGCACCGCCCGCCGCCGGGGGGCACCGCCGTCAAGGGTCAGCAGCAGGTTGTGGACACCTGCCGCGTCCGGCTGGGGGAAGTCGCTGCGGTAGTGGGAGCCGCGGCTTTCGGTGCGGGCCAGCGCGCAGGCGACAATGGCGTCGCACACGTCCAGATGGTTCTCCAGATTCAGATAGTCCATCCAGGCCAGGTTGTAAGTCAGGCCGCCCCCGCAGCCCACGCGCGACCATTGCTCGCGGAGCTCCGCCAACCCGGCCCGCGCGACCTCCAGCCCCGCGGCGTCGCGCACCAGTCCCGCGTGGTTCCACATCAGCTCGCGCAGCCGCTCGCGCAAGGGATACACGGAGTTGCTTGCGGAGCCCTTGACCGAATCGCTGTCGGCCCGCCGGAACGGCGCCATGCACTTGGCGATGAACGCGTCGACCTGCGGCGGGTGGTAGGGCAGGTTGGGCGCATCGGCGAGCCAGTCGGCGATGAGATCCCCGGCCAGGCCGCCGAACACGGTGGACTCGGCCACGCCGTTGCCGCCCAGCCGGTTGGCGCCGTGCACGCCGGCGGCGTCCTCGCCGGCCACGAACAGTCCGTCCAGGCCGGAGCGGCACTGCGCGTCGATGTGCACCCCGCCCATCAGAAAGTGCGCCGTGGGCGATACCACCACGGGCGCCCGCGTCAGATCGTAGCCGACGTCCCGGCAGCGCAGCACCATGCCGCGGAAGTTGCGCTTCACGAACTCCGCGCCCAGATGGGAGACATCCAGCAGCACGCCGCCTTCCGGGGTGCCCCGCCCGGCCATGATCTCCTGGTAGCCCGCGCGGGAGACGATGTCCCGCGTGGCGCGCTCCCCGCGTGGGTCGTAGCGCAGCATGTAGCGCTCGCCCTCCGAATTGAGTAGGTGCGCGCCCGCGCCGCGCAGGCCTTCCTCCAGCACCGACCGGTGATCTGGCTGCCCGCGGCCATCAGCCCGGTGGGGTGAAACTGGACCATCTCCATGTCCATCAACGTCGTACCGGCGCGCCAGGCCATGGCAATGCCGTCGCAGGTCTTGTCGTGGCAGGGCGCGGCGATCTTGTACATGGTGGGGCCGCCCCCCGTGGCCAGCAGGGTCGCCCGCGCCTGGGCGACGACGAAGCGCCCCGTGCGCTGATCCAGCAGCAGCGCCCCCACCACGCGGCCGCGGCCGTGATCGTGCAGGAGCTCCACGGCCCGCACCTCCTCCAGAACGGTGGTGGCGGTGGCGGCCACCTGCTCGGACAGGCGGTTGACGATCTCGATCCCGGTGAGGTCGCCCTTGTGCACGGTGCGGTCGAAGCGCTGCCCGGCGAAGGGCTTCTGGTGCACCGTGCCGTCCGGATTGCGGTCGAAGAAGCACCCCACGCGGTTCTCCAGCTCCAGCACGCGCCCCGGGGCCTCGGAGACCAGCAGCCAGGCCAGCTCCTGGTCGTTGAGCCAGGCCCCGCCCTCGATGGTATCCCGGAAGTGGGCCTCCAGGGAGTCCGGCGCCCGCAGCACCACGTTGTAGCCGCCCTGCACCATGCGCGTGCAGCCCGATTTGCCGAACAGCCCCTTGACCGCCAGCAGCACCCGCGGCGGCGGCCAGGTGCAGCGCCGCGCACAGCCCGGCGCCCCCGCTGCCGAGGATCAGCACGTCGGTTTCGATGATTTCGTAGGCGGGATTCGGCATGACCATCCAATGAGCAGAGGGAGCGCGCTGCGGTCAGCGCTGGAAGGAGCAGGAAACGCTTTATCCTTACGAGACCCTAACACGATTTCGATTACCCCGCCCCCAGAATCCTCGGCACGAACAGCGTGGAGGCGGCGACGATTACCTCTCCCCCCGGCCCCCTCTCCCGCGGGAGAGGGAGTGCGCGGCGCCAGCCGGGCGGGGGTGAGGTGTTGCCTCACGGACCGCCTTCCCGATTTCGGCGATTACGCTTGGCAACTGGTTGAGCACGCGCTCGTTAGCGAAACGCAGGACACGAAATCCCAGCTCGGACAGACGCTGGTCCCGAACAGCATCCGGGCCGCGCCGCTGGTTATGTAAAGAACCGTCCACTTCGACAACGAGCCTGAATTCCAGGCTGCAGAAGTCAACGACAAAGCGGTCAATGGGATGCTGTCGACGAAACCGCACGTCCAATGTCTTCCTCCGCAGCTCTTGCCACAGCCGTTGCTCCGCTACGGTGGGCTCCCGACGCATCCCTTTAGCCTGGGGCGCGAGCTTGCGCCACAGTTTCGGCTCTGACGTGTGCCATTGTTGTTTGGCCATTGCCGACCTTCGATCATTGGTGCCGAGTCACCCCGTCCCCAGAATCCTCGGCACGAACAGCGTGGAGGCGGCCAGGAACACCGCCGCGCAACCGGCTATCACCAGCCAGAAGAGCAGCTTCTGCCGTCGGCTGAGGTCGAGGAAGTCGATGGCGATGATGCGCAGGCCGTTGAGCAGGTGAAAGGCCACCGTCAGCACCAGCACGTACTCCGCCGCCGCGAACAACGGCGAGGCGAACCCGGCCAGCTCCGAGTCCAGCGCCGCCGGGCCGCCGCGGGCG
>JACZVE010000249.1 GCA_022572825.1 SAR324 cluster bacterium | reverse complement strand
TTGATGAATTCCCTGGTCAGCTTGTCCAAGCCACGGGTCGGATGCCGGTTGACCTGGATGTAGAGCGCCCGGGCGAGCGGATACTTGCCGCTGAGGGCGTTTGCGTAGGTGGGCCGGTGGAATGGCCGGCCCTTCTTCTTGGAAAGGGGGACGGCCCTGACCCCGGAGGTGCGGTAGCCGATGCCGGAGTAGCCGATGGCGCCCTTCTCGGTTCCGACCCCTTGCACCACGGACGCGGAGCCGGGCTGTTCCTTAACGGTGTCCTTGTAGTCGCCCTTGAACAGCGCTTTGCTTTTGAAATACCCGTAGGTGCCCGAGGCGGAATTTCTGCCGTACAGGCTGATGGGCGTGTTTTTCCAGGCGCCGTCCAGCCCCACCTGGCCCCAGATGGTGATGTCGGTGGGAAAGCCGCTCCGCCGGTGCTTGGAGAAGATGGCGTCGACCTGTTGCAGGGAGAGGCCGGCGATCGGGTTGTCCTTGTTCACGAACACAGCCAGCGCGTCGATCGCCACGGCGATACCGGTGGGCCCGTATCCGTGCTTGTTCTCGAACGCCTCCTGCTCGCTGCGTTTCATCTTGCGGGACATGGGGCCCAACTGCGCGGTGCCCTTGATGAGCGCGGGCGGCACCGTGCTCGAGCCTTTGCCTTCGATCTGGACGTTTACGTTCGGATAGACCTTGCGGAAGGCCTCGGCCCACAGGGTCATCAGGTTGTTCAATGTATCGGAGCCGACGCTGTTCAAGTTGCCGGAAACTCCGCTCACGCGCCGGTAGACGGGCAGCTTTGCGTCCACTTCGATGATCTGGCCGGCAGCGGGCAGAGCCAGGGCGGGGGCCAGCATGAACGCGAGCATGAGCGGCAAAAATCCCTTTGCCGGGGTGCACATCATCATCTCTCTCCATGTTCAGGGTGAATCGATCGATCCGGTTGATTATATCGAGACCTCCGCAAAATTGCGTCGCCGGCGCTGATTCCACAGATTGCGCGGAATTGATTTCCGCAGATGTCTCATCTTGATTATAGGTGCCCGTTCCCTCAGCTCAAAGTGAATTTATCTGCCCCGACAATTTCCCGCGGCGCCTCACCCGGCCCTATGTTCATTCGCTGTCACAAGTAAATAATGATGCCGAGTTGCTCGAACCCATCGGACGCGACACCTTCCGCGCTAGCGGAATCCCGGCGGTTGTTGCGGGTATTGTCCCTGCCATCCTCTCTGCGCACCGCGGTGATGCGTGCCTTGGAAGAGGCGGCTGCGGCCCGTGCCGCCGTCCACAGGGCGGCCGAGCGCTCCCTGGGCGCGGGATGGCGGCTGATGGGCGACGGCGCCGGCGGCTATCTGCTGCTGGAGAATCGTACCGCCGACAGCGTTCCCTGCCCGTGGGCGTGTTTCGACCGGTTCGGCCGGTCACACCTTCTGGCAGAATGGAGAGCGTCCGGGTTGCGCTGGGCCTGGCTGCGGCTTCCGGCCGGACAGTGGCTGGAGCTCCGGCCCCGGACGGAATCTCATCCGCTCTGGGGCATCTCGGACGCCTTGTATCACCATCGCCATGTGCCGGACGACGCGGCCCCTCGCGCGGTCGGGCTGCTGCCGGCGCTGGACTATGCGCGGCTGCGGTGGCTGCCACCGCTGGACACCCCGGCGAGCCTTCCACCCGGTGCGGGAAGCGCCGTGCTGAACTTTCTGGCACGGCTGATGACGCTGCAGGGCGTGGGCGAGACCGCCTACCGGGGGCCATACCCCACGGCGGCGCTGTTTGCCACGCTCTGCGGCAGCTTTGTTCCGCTCGGGCCGTCCAGCGAGGCGCAGGGGCGATTTACCCGCGGCGAGTACGAGCTGGCCTTGCGGGGGGAGATGGCCGAGAACCCGCAGCGGTGGCAGCCCGCGCCATTCGCGGCCGCCCTGCCGCGGCCCCGGCTGATGGTGCACCTGCGCGGTGGGGTGGAAACGGTCTGGGTGGATGACGTTCCCTTCCGTCGCACTCCCACCGGCTCCGGGGCACTTGCCGCCGGGGAGCGCGTGTGGCGGGAAGATGCGGGGCGCGAGGAGCAATACTCGGTGGGGCTGGTGTTGCTGGGACGCCCGCAGCGCCGCATAGTGTCGTTGGATGCGCGCGGCGAGGTGCTGGACGAGGCGCTGCCCGCCGCCGGGAGCCCGGAGCCGCGGAGTGCCCTGGTGCCGATGGCTGCGCCCTGGCGCGCCGTCGTGTTCGCGTGGAGCGCATTGCGCGCCACACAGGCCCTGGCCCCGGCGATCCTGGCGCTGGGCGACCGCATCGGGCTGTGCTGGGTGCCGCTTCCCCTGGCGCTGGCCCGGGCCTGGGGCGAGGAGGTGTGGGTCAACGCAAGCCTGGCCAGCGAATACCGAAGGCGCCGCAAAGAGGAGGACGACGCCGCGTTGGCCCTGATGCTGGTCTCCGACGTGCTGGAGGGGGTGGCCCCGTGCCTGAGAGGCATGGCCCAGCAGCAATTGGAAGCGGCACGGCCTTCGGCGCCAGACTGCCCGCCCGCCGGCGGTGCGCAGGCGCAGGACGAGGCGCGCGCGGCGTTGCGGATCGCCCTGCCAAAGCTGGTGGCAGCGTTGCGGCGTGGCGAGGCCTTGCCGGAGGACCATGCGCCCGATGAGCGCATTCAGCCCGCGAGCAGTTGATCGATCCGGCCCGCGAGTTCGAAGTCCCGAGCGCTGAGCCCGCCCACGTCATGGGTCGAAAGATCGATCACCACACGGTTGTAGACGTTGCTCCAGTCCGGGTGATGATCCATCTTTTCCGCCAACAACGCGACTCGGCTCATGAATCCGAACGCCTCGACGAACCCCGCGAATTCAAACTCGCGGTGCAGCTTGCCCTCCCGCACCTTCCAGGTGGGAAGTCCCGCCAGCTTGGCTCCTACTTCCTGCTCGCTTAGTTTTCGGTGTTCCATTTCTCCTTGCTTCGCTCCCCCGCGCGCCATGGGCGGGCGCGGGGCGCCGCCGCCCTTGCTTTCAGGGTGCGGCCCGCCTTTGGAAATACGCGGAAAAGTAACCGTATCCGCTCCAGAGCGTCAGTGCGGTGGCCGCCCAGAGCACGATTCTGCCCGTCGCTTCCAGCGGTATGCCGAAGGGGTCGTGGTTGAGGAGGAGCGGGCCTGTGGCCAGCATCTGAGAGACCGTCTTCCACTTCGCCGCCTTGATCGCGGGAATCTCCACGCCATCCAGCGCTGCCACCTGCCGCAGCCCCGAGACGGCAAACTCCCGCAGAATAATCAGGATTGTCGGCACCGCTCCGGCGTGACCCATGGCCACCAGCATCACCAGCGCGGCGGACACCAGCATCTTGTCCGCAATGGGATCCAGCATGCGCCCCAGCCGGGTCACCTCGCCGCGGTGACGGGCCAGATCGCCATCGACGTAGTCGGTCAGCCCGGCCAGGCTAAAAATGACGAAGGCTACGACATTCGCCACCGGCCGGTCCAAGTAGATGAGGAGTATCAAGGCCGGCACAGCCACGATGCGTGCCAGCGTCAACTGGTTGGGCGTCACCCATTTCAGCCAGTGGTATCCCATCGTCTCTATCGATTGCGCGGGTGCAGACTGCTGAGGTCCCCCGGGCGTTTTGTCCACGAGGAAATTTGCGCCGCGCTCTGCCTGCACCCGCCGCCTGCTGCACGCCGCCACGGCCGAAGAAAGCGCCGTCCACCCGGCGAATATATCGACATTGCGTGGCAAGTGCTACCTGCGGCGGAGATGCCCTTGCCGCGAAATTTCCGTTCATGAATAATAGGGGAAAGGAGAATTTGGATTTGGTTCCCGCGTGGTACACTGGCGACTCACACCTCTCCACTGAAGCGATGGCACCCATGGACTTGGCGCTGGTCAGTTTCAATTACAAGCATACCCCGCTCGAGTGGCGGGAAAGGCTGGCCGTCCCGGACGATCGGCTCGCCGGGCTGCTGCGCGAGGCCCGCGGCGCCTGTGGGTCGCGGGAGCTGATGGTATTGTCCACCTGTAACCGGGTGGAGTTCTATCTGGTGACGGATGCGCCCGAAGACGATGCCCGCGCCTGCCTGGCGTGGATTCAGCGCGGCTTCGCCCACTGGGACGATGAGTTGCAGCGCAGCGCGGTCATTCTCACCGGCAAGGCGGCGCTTACTCATCTGTTCCGGGTGGCCTGCAGCCTGGAATCGATGGTTATCGGCGAGCCGCAGATCCTCGGTCAGGTCAAGCAGGGCTACCAGATCGCCGCCGCCTCGCGCGCAGTCGGCCCCTACCTCAACGGACTGATGCAGACGGTGTTACACGTCGCCAAACGCGTGCGCAGCGAGACGGGTATTGCCCGCTTCCCCGTGTCCGTCGGCGTCGTGGCCGCCGAGCTGGCGGGAAAAATCTTCGATTCATTGGAGGAAACGACGGTCATGGTGGTCGGCGCCGGGGAGATGGCCGAGCTGGTCATTGCCCACCTGCGCAAGGGCGGCATCGGCACTCTGCTGATTACCAACCGCACCTTCGCCCACGCCGTAGCGCTGGCGGAGAAATCCCAGGGCCGCGCCGTACGCTTCGAGCACCTGTCCGATCAGCTCGCCCAGGCGGACATCGTCATTTGCTCCACGGGCGCGCCGGGATACGTTATCGATCAGCAGATGGTCCGCGGGGCCCTGCGCGCGCGCAAGGGCAGGCCGATGTTCTTTGTCGACATCGCCGTGCCGCGCGATGTCGATCCCCTCGTCAACGGAATTTCCGACGTTTACTGCTACGATATCGACGACCTGCAGGAAGCAGCGGACGCCAACCGGCGCGAGCGGGAACGGGAGGCCCTGCGGGCACAGCGCATCATCGACGCGGAGGTGGCGCGCTTCCTGCGCCGCAAGCGCAGCGATGTGGTGACGCCCGTGATCAAGGCCCTGCGCACGCACTTCGCGGCCACCGGTCAGCGCGAGCTTGACACTGTGCTGAACAGGATGAAGCATCTGCCGGAGCAGGATGCCGCGGCCGTGCGCAAGCTGGTGCGCTCCCTCGTCAAAAAGCTCCTGCACAGCCCCTCCATCCGGCTGAGGGAGATGGGCGAGGAGCTCGACGGTCCGCTCTACGCCCATGCCTTGAGTCAACTCTTCGATCTGGAGCCGGAGGAGCCGCCCGCCGCCGACGGGGCAGTGACCGATGAGGCCGAAATCGAAGCGGCGGAAACCGGCGAGGGGGAAAATGGAGAAAACGTGCTGCACCTGCCTCTCACCCGAAAGCGCGAATCCGGTCTGTAATTCTGTAACGTAGAATGTCGTGCGAGAGATTATGCGAGTCGGCCCATGGATGAATCCACCCCCTTGCAGGGTTTGACGTTCCTCAACACGCGCGACGCCCGCAGTGCAGGCGCGCTAACGGATATGCTGACCGAAC
>JACZVE010000248.1 GCA_022572825.1 SAR324 cluster bacterium | reverse complement strand
GCCGGAGTCAGGACCGCGACCGGTACGGGTGGGAGACGATCAGCCGGGCAATCTTCGCTTCAACAGTTCACCGGGGTCTCGTCCTCGAACTTATCGCCGCTTTCCAGATTCCTGTCAAAGTAGCCAGCATAGTACGAGCGGAAGGTGGTGACGATCTCCTGGAATGGAAAATCGGCGAACAGGCCCCGTTCGTTCAGATACTCCATATGCTTGCGGTTTTGGGCATCATAGGGATGCAGCAGGGCATCGGACTTGCCGTCGAATTCCAGCGGCCGCACACCGAAGCGCTGGCACAGGCTCAGGTTGAACGCCGGCGTGGCCTTCACCCACTTGCCGCCCAGCTTCAACACCGTGTAGCCATGGTAGACGAACACGTCGCTGCCCATCGCTTCGCGCAGCTTGCGCGTCGTGAGGTGATTCTTCACGTCCGCGAAGCCCAGCGCACTGGGTATGCCAACCGCCCGCGCCGCGGCGGCCAGCAGAATGGCCTTGGGGATGCAGAAGGCAGCCCGCTCCCGCAGCACGGTGGTGGCACGAAAGCAGTCCTCGCTGAGCGTTATGCGATAGGGGTCGTAGCGGATCTCGTCGCGCACCGCGTGGTACAGCATGACGCCCCGTTCCACATCGTCCGTCGCGTCGCTCACCGTTTCGCGGGCGAAGCGCACCACCTCCGGGGCGGCACTTTCGATGAAGGGCGTGGGCTGCAACAGCGCCGCGCCATCGGAGCCTTTCAGGGGCAGTTCCAGGGGCGATTGCATGAACCGTCTCCGATCGGGTTCGCCACCATGCGAGCGGCGGCGGCTCAGCTTGTAGGGTGCTGCGCCGCGGGCGATATGCCTTTGGAATCAGGTTTTTCACAATAACGGGGCATGTCCGGCGCTGTCAATTCATCCGCGTCCAGCGGACTCGGCGCCGGCGGGCAAAAGAAAACTCCCGGCGGCATTCGCCGCGGGGAGTTCGTCACGGAAAGCGATATAAATGGTGAGGGTATTCTCACCGCCCACAACCGTCCTGGTCATCGCGACAGCCATCCTTGGCTTGCTGGAACGGTGACAATCCTTCCCAAAACAGTACGATGCGCTATGATGCAGAGAACATGCCATGGCAGAGAACATGCTACCGTGGGTTGGCGCGCGGCTTGACGCGCAGGAAGAGGTTCAGCGGGGAGCCGCGGCGATGTTGCCGCCATCCACGGGCAGCACGGCGCCGGTGGTGCGTTCCGCGCGGGCCAGCATCACCATCGCGTCGGCCACGTCCTGCGGGCGGACGACTCGGCCCAGCAGATTGCCCGACAGGTACCCCTCCACGCTGAGCCCGCGGGCTCGCGCCCGCTCCTCCAGCACGCCCTCGCCGAACAGCGCGGTGGGCACCCGGTCCGCATTGACGGCGTTGCTGCGCACGCCGATGTCCGCGTAGTCCAGCGCGTACTGCTTCATCAGGGCCACCACGGCCGCCTTGGGCAGGGCGTAGGGACCCAGCTTGGCACCGGGGTTGAAGGCGGATTTGGAGGCGCTGAAGAGCAGTTGCCCGCCGGTGCCCTGGCGGCGGAAGCAGCGCACGGCCGTCGCGGCGACGGTGTGATGGGCGAAAAAATTGAGCTCGAAGCTCTCCCGCAGGGCTGCCGGCTCCACCTCGGCCATCGCCCCCTGCCAGATGCGCCCGGCGTTGGAGACGACGACGTCCAGCCCGCCGAAGCGCAGCGCCGCCTGCCGGAAAGCCGCTTCCACCGCCTCCGCATCGGTCACGTCGCAGGACACGGTGACGGCGCCCACGCCCCGCCCCTCGGCCGCCCGAGCGACCTCGGCCAGTCCCGCCTCGTCCCGGTCCAGCAGCACCAGGTGCGCGCCCTCGCGGGCGAATGCCAGCGCCGTCGCCGCGCCGATGCCCGACGCCGCCCCGGTAATCAGCGCTACCTGTCGCGCGAAGGGCTTCTCCGCCGCGCTGCCCAGCTTGGCCTGCTCCAGGGACCAGTACTCCATCTCGAACAATCGCAGTGCGTCCAGGGGCGTATAGCGCCCGAAGCGTTCCGCGTCCGCGATCACGCCGATGGTGTGCTCGTAGATGTCGCCGGCGATGCGCGCGGCGTTTTCCGACGCCCCGGCGGCGAACAGCCCGGCGCCCGGCAGCAGAATCACGCGCGGCATCGGGTCCAGCATCACCTTGTCCTGCCCGCTGTTGCGGACGCCCGCCTGGAAATAGGCCCGGTAGTCCGACAGGTAGCTCGTCACGGCCGCGCGGCAAACGTCGCTCAGATGTGCGAGGGGATCGCCGTGGTCCGGCTCGAGCGGCGGCAGCACCAGCGGCAGATTTTTCGTGCGGATGATGTGATCCGGCGTGGCCACGCCGCGGCGTGCGTAGTCCCGCAGGCCCGACCCGTCGACGAACGCGCGGATGGCCTCCGATGTGCGGTAGTGCAGCAGCGTGCGCCGCCAGCCGCCAGGGGCGTTCTCGTCCTGCGTGGCCAGCGCTCCGCGGATGACCGTCGCGGCGCCGGCCACCTCCTCGCTGGAGGGAACGTAGAGGTTCTCGCGCACCTGGAACCCTCGCGGCCGGCCGGCGGGCGTCGCCTGCGCCAGCGCGTCCTCGGCGAGCTGCACGTAGCGGATCATGCGCTGGTAGCTTTCGCGCGCGGTCTCGCCGAAGGTGAACAGGCCGTGATTGATGAGCACGATCCCCTCCACCTCAGGATCGCGCTCGAAGGCCTCCATCGCAATCGCGGCCAGCGGAAAGCCGGGAAACACGAACGGCAGCACGGCCAGGCGCTCCCCGAACACCTCCCGGCAACACGCTTCCGGCTCGGGCTGGTCCACCAGCGCCAGGATGGCGTCCGCATGGGTGTGGTCCACGAAGCGGTGGGGCAGGTAGGCGTGCAGCAGCGCCTCCACCGACGGATTGGGTGCGGAGGCGTCCAGCAGGTGCGTGCGCAGGGCGTTGACCATCGCCTCGTCGCTCAACTGCCGCACCCCCCGCAGGGCGCGGATCGGCTCCAGCCGCACGGCGGGAAATCCCTGCGGCTCGATGGAAGCCAGATCCCAGCCCGAGCCTTTTACGTACAGCACGGGCACGGGGTCGCCCCGTGCATCGCAGGCTTGCCCCTTGACCGAGGTGTTGCCGCCCCCGTGCAGCACCAGCGCGGGATCGCCACCGATCAGGCGGGAGGTGTAGACACGCAGGGCCAGTGTCTCGGAAACCCCTCGCGCCCCGTAATGGGTCACGGCAGCCTGCGCGTCCGCGTCGTTCCAGCGGTTTTCCATTCCTTTCCCTGCAAGCGGGTGATCCGGCTCAGTGTGCGCGTTTATTGAGACGATAGCTCATTGAGAAAATAGCGGCCGCCGCTGCGAATGGCAACGCGGTTGCGGGCCTGGGGGGCGGTTTGCTGCGGTTCCGCTACGTTCTTCGTCAGCAGTCCGCTTCCAACCGTGACAACGACCACCGGATTTCGCTTCAGACCACGTGGCGGCGGAAAAAGGCGATGAGCTCTTTCTTGGAAACCCGTCCAGCCGCCACGGCGCGCGTGAGTTCCTCAAGCTGCTCGTCGGTGGCGGTCAGGCGCCTATCGTTGAGGAGCACGAACACCTCGGCCGAGGCGAGCGCGGTTCGCTCGTTGCCGTCCAGGAAGGGATGGGCCTTACAAATATGAAAGAGATAGGCCGCCGCCATGGCGGGGACGTCCTGATGGAGGAACCGGCCGCCGAACCGCGCCGCGGGCATCATTACAGCAGAATCCAGGAGGCCGTGGTCGCGCACAGTGTCAGCGCCGCCGAACGCAGCGATCATCCGGAGGTGGATGGCCAGGACGTGGTCGACCGTGAGGAAATTCGGCCCATCCGTCATTCGGCCAGCCGCCGCAGCACCTCGCGCCGCTCGGTCACCACGCGCCCCAACGCGGCCTCGAACCGCTCCTTGCTCACCGGCTCGGGGTAGGCCGGGGTGATTATGATGGAGCCGTTGTGCACGGTGAGCTGAACCTCGCCGCCTTCCTCCAGGCCAGCCAGTTCCAGGATGGCCTTGTCGAGAAAAAGGGCATTGCCGTTTCCCACCTTCTTGAGCTGTTTGATCATGTCCATCCCTCCGCTTATTCCGTTTATACTATGTTATAACGACTTCCGGTGTTGTCAAGGGTCGGCCAGTTCATAGTCCAGCAACGTCGATAAATCTGGCGACCTCGCATGCAAGGAGGTTTCCCCGCCGGATGGCTTTGCGGAGGTGCCCGGCCACCTGCGGCGTCTTGGGTTTCTTCCAAACGCGCTCCTCGCTACAATTCGTGTAATCTTCGCAACATGAAGATAATAGTTACGGGTACGTCACATGTTATTGTTAGCGGTCTTCCCATGTTGAGAGCTTTCAGAAGAACCCGCCGCTGAGCGCCCATGGCTTCCATCGCTGCATCCGCCAAGACCTGGCTCGTTGCCGCCCGGCCGCACACGCTGAGCGCCTCGGTCGTGCCGGTGGCGGTCGGAAGCGCACTGGCCGCCGCGCAGGGCGCGTTTTCCTGGCACCTGTTCGTCCTTACGCTGGCGGGCTCGGTGTTGGTGCAGATCGGAACCAACTTCACCGACGAGTTCGCCGACCACGGCGCCACCGCCTCGCTGCACAAGTATCTGGCGCCCCACAAGGTGATCGCGCGGGGCCTGCTCAGCGGGCGGGCCGTCAAGCTGGGCGCGGCGGTCGTGTTCGGGGTGGCGACCCTAATCGGCGTCTACCTGGTCTCGCGCACCGGCTGGCCCCTGCTGGTGGTCTGTCTGGTGAGTCTGGCGGCCGCCTACGGATACAGCGCCGGGCCCCTGCCTTTGGGCGACCTGGCCCTGGGCGAGGCGATCGTATTCGTCCTGATGGGGCCGGTGATGGTGATGAGCACCGTCTACGTGCAGACCGCGCAGTGGCAGGCCCTTGCGCTGTGGTATTCCCTGCCGGTCGGGGCCCTGGTCACGGCGATTCTGATCGCCAATAACATGCGCGACGCGGAGGAGGACCGCCTCATCGGCCGCCGCACGCTCGTCACCGTGTTCGGCGCCAAGCTGTGGACGCTGGAGCAGTTCTTCCCCGACGCCAAGGTGATCTGCTGCGTGCGCAACGTCGCCTGGATCATGGACAGCTTCGAGTGTGCGATCCGGCGCAACCCCTTGGAGGTCTCGCGGCTTTTCGGTGACGACTCGGTGCGGTCCACGGTCTACGGCCGAGTCGAGGCGTTGGGCCATCGCAACCATCTCGTCGGCTCCGCCTGGTCGGCCCTGAAGGAAGCCTATTACGGCGAACATTCGGAAAAACTTTTGCTCGTCGAATACGATCTGCGAGTCACTGGTATCCATGACACAGTTCGCGCACATCCGGAACGGGCGAGTACTCATTCCTATGTCATTCAAGAGCGATAGGGACTCGAGACGGTGATG
>JACZVE010000009.1 GCA_022572825.1 SAR324 cluster bacterium | reverse complement strand
GTCCAGCAGTAGTAATAGCCCTCTCCAGAGTCGAAATCGACAGTCCACAACCCTTTCGGCAGTGCGCCCAGGGCCATGATCTCCTCGGCCCATTGATGAATCACGGTGTTGATCCATTCGGTCAGCTTGCGGCTTCGCGGTGAGCCGGCGGGCGCGCCTTCAATCTGCGCGCGCAACTCCTGCAGCCGGCTATGCGCCGCGGCGGTGATTTCCCGCACGTCCTCCAGCAGGCTGCTCGCTTCCTCGTAGGTGAAAATCTTGCTTTCCATGGCCATCGCCCTCTCTCGCCCGCGGCACGATGCGTTGCCTTGGCCCATGGCCGGCAACGTCGTCCGCACCCACGGCACCTGGGGGAGAGACGCTCATTCTCCTCGCAGGTGCGCAAGGCGCCGCTTGAGCGCCTGCATTTCGGATTTCCAGGCCCCCGACTGCACCTTGTTCACCAACGTGCCCAAGTCATTGTCCGTGATGTAGCCCATGAACAGATTCGAGGCAATGCCCTCGTCGTCTTCGGCGAGTATTTGCATGATCTGGCGGTAAATGTCCGGCTCCGTGAGCTGCTTTTCCAGCAGCGTGCCGAGGATTATTTTCTGTATCTCCGCATCGGATTCCACCATTTCCAGCAAAATGCCCAGATTGCGGTACTCGAAGTACTTGCGGAAGATAGCCGGATACAGACGATCGGCCGGCTGCCTGACGGGCGAGCCGGGCAGGCGCTGCTCCGCATGCGCCTCCTTGCGGATAATGCGCCGGGCAATCTGAACCACGAGATTGGGCCGGAACTCGATTCTGGAGCGGAACAGCGCGAAGAACTCGTCACTGAAGATGCCGAGCAGCGCGCTAACGACGCGTTGCCGCGCCTGTCGGTCCTGGATGTCGTATCCGCGGCAGATGCGATCCGCCAGGTATTCCAACATGCGGCCCTGCACCAGGTTGATCAGCGTCTGGACGATCGTGCGGCTGGGCGTCGCTGCGACGGAGGCAAGACCGCTCCCCAGGCATTTGGCCATGGCAAGGGTGTACCGGCTGGTGCCGCTGGGAAACTGATCCGCTGTGATGATTCCTCCGGCCATGTGGTCTCTCTGCTGCCCGGGGTATGCTCCGCACGCGACGACAATGACCTCCACGGTGCCGCCCACGCCATGGACCCCGGGCGCAGCGCTTGCGCCGCCCAGGCGATGCCTGCCCTGCAACGCCTCCCCTGCATGTGTTGTTGTCCGCGGGATAACTATTCGTCAAGCAAAATCAGAGTCTTACCGCCTCCGGGCGAAGCGATCCCTCGCACCGCCTAGCGCCTGCGACGCTACAGTTATGGTGGTTTAACGCACGCTCAGGCTGGGGAGGCACGTGCCCCCGGCCCGGTCATGCGCCGGAATCGAGCTTAGCGGGGATTGGGGTTGTGGTAGCTGCCGCTCTTGCCGCCGGTTTTTTCGACCAGGTGAACGCGATCGATCACCATGCCTTTGTCCACGGATTTGCACATGTCGTAGAAGGCCAGCGCCGCAACCGTAACCGCCGTCAGCGCTTCCATTTCCACCCCCGTTCTGGCCGCCGTCTTGGCGACGGCCTCCACGTGCACCGCCAGCGTCTCCTCATCGAGGGAGAGCTCCAAATCCACGACATTCAAGGGCAGGGGATGGCACATGGGAATGAGCGTGCCGGTCTGCTTTGCGGCGAGAATGCCCGCGGTCTTGGCGACGGTGAAGGCATCGCCCTTTTCCAGCGTGCCGTCCTTTAGGACAGCCGCCAGTTCGGCACTGATTCTGATCACCGCGCTTGCGCGGGCGGTGCGGTCGGTAACGGGTTTTCCGCCCACATCCACCATGCGGGCGCGTCCGGTCGCGGGGTGAAAATGGCTGAGGGCCTTGCTCATGACCTCATGAGCCGACGGAAACAGCCAACTCGGCCTGCTGCGTTCCGAGGATCATCTCATCGGAGGCGGGATCCTCCTCCCAGGTGTCGGTGTCTTCCCGCAGACCGACCAGCTTTTCGATCAGTTCCCGTACGGACTGCAGCTTGGTGACGCGGTAGCCGTTGCTCCCGGTAAAGAACAGGCCGGTTTCCAGAAACCCGCCCCAGGCATCGCCCAGGGCATCGGCAATGCAGTAGCCCACCCTGTTGGACTCCTTGCCGTGGTCGCAGGGCGTCACGCAATTGGAGATGCAAGGGATCTTGGGCCGGAAACCGGTGAGCACCCGCTGCACCAGCGGGGTGTTGACGATCCCGCGGGCCGGGTAGCCCACGGGCGATTTGAGCAGGCGGATGTCGCGCTGCTTGGAGTTGAGAATCACCTGCTTGAAGACATCCGAGGCGTCACACTCGTAGGTGCCGATGAAGCGGGTGGCCACCTGCACACCCGCGACGCCCATATCGATAAAGGTCTCGATGTCCTTGATGTCCCAGACACCACCGGCGACAATGAGCGGTATGTTCCCCCACGCCTTGCAGGCTTTGAGCACGTGGGGCGTCATGTTTTCCAGTTGGTACTCCGGCTGAAAGCACTGATCATAGGTATAGCCCTGGTGGCCACCGGATTTGGGCCCTTCCAACACGATGGCATCCGGCAGACGGCCGGAGCGCTTCCAGCGCTTGCAAATAAGGTTCACCACCCGCGGCGAAGACACGATCGGAATCAGCGCGATGTCCGCATTGCCGACGTACTCGGGCAAGCGCAAGGGCAGACCCGCTCCGCTGATGATATACTTGGCACCCGCTTCCACCGCATCCTTGATCTGGCGCTCGTAATCGGTGAGTGCGCAGAGGACGTTGACGCCGACCGCGCCGTTGCCCTCCGATTTTACGAGGGCCTCGCGCACGATGGCCTTGAAGTTTTCCGTGTGGGCGAAATTGACCGGCTTGAGGGGTCTCCCATTGATATGGCGCACCTCCTTGGTGTTCCAGTAGCCCGTGCCGACCGAAGACACCGTGCCGCCGCATCCCATCTTGGCCACCGCGCCGGCCAGATTGTCCCAGGAAACGCCCAAACCCATGCCGCCCTGGATGATGGGATAGCGCAGGGTGAAGTTCCGGATTTTCAGGGGCGGCAATCGGCTGTTCATAGGATTGGTCACAATCGAGGCTGCGGCCCCTTCACTGGCTGGCACCGATCACGCGGGCGCGCCGCCACTCCCGCTTGGCAATGGTCATGCGACGGACCGGAGATCCGCTGGAATGTCTTAGCCCGCCTTCAATGGGCGCGGCATCCGCTGACGGTGAAGGGCAGGCAGGAGCAATGATGGGCTACTGTCCACCGCCCTTGCAGTCGGTGGAGATACGCGCCGAATGGGATTGCCGGATTCTGTGTGGAGTGTGACCGTTTCGCCTTGTAAAGTCAAACACACTGTGTGCGCATCGCCTCCCTAAGCAAGCTTAGGGCAGATCATTTTATCATTGCGCCGCCGCCGCGTCTGCCGCAAATCCCGCGAATGCTTATCACTGCGCCATTTCGCCCTAATACGCCCTAAGGCAATTAGGGCGGGGAATTCCGGGCAACTAGCGCCCCTGAAACAGCGGCGGTCGTTTTTCCACGAACGCGCGGATGCCCTCTCCGGCATCCTCGGTGCTCCAGACGATCTGCTGAGCGAACGACTCGTACTCCAGAGCCGAAGCCAGATCGGCCTGCAGGTTGCGGTAGACTCCCCGCTTGGCCAGCCGCAATGCGACCGGCGGTCCTTCCGCGAGCCGCGCTGCCCACTCGTGGGCGGCTTCGGCGAATTCAGCGTGCGGCACCAAGCGGTTTACCAACCCCATCCGGTAAGCTTCCTCGGCGGAAACCATGTCGCCAAAGAGAATGAGTTCCAGCGCCTTGGCCGTACCCACCATCCGCGGCAGCAGGTAGGTGCCGCCCCAATCGGGATGCAGCCCCCGCTTGACGAACACCTCGCCGAATGCGGCCTTATCCGAGGCAATGCGCAGATCGCAGCCCAGCGCCAGATTCATGCCGGCCCCCGCCGCGACGCCGTTTACCGCTGCGATCACGGGCTTGGCCAACGTTTGCAGCTTGAGCAGGATGCGGTCGCGCAGCGGAACCACCTCGCCGTCGCGGCGGATCTGGGCGCCGGCGGCGCGGCGCTCGTTCATCTCCTTGACGTCGCCGCCGGAGCAAAAGGCGCGGCCGGCCCCCGTGAGCGTCACCACCCGCACCTGCGGGTCCGATTCGCTTCGCTCCAGCGCGGCCAGCAGTTGCTCGCGCATGTCGGCCCCCAAGGCATTGAGACGCTCGGGCCGGTTCAGGGTGATCGTGGCCACACGATCGTCAACATCGTATTGGATCAACGGGTGTCCCATGAAACTATCGTCCCTCCCGGATCGGGGCGGCCTTGCCGCGGGTTCGGGGCGGCGGTGCCTGCGTTGGCGGGCTCATTCTCTCTCCACCTTGATGGCCGCGCCCGCACGCACCGTGTTGAGTTGCTTGACGTCTCCCAACGCCCGTCCCCACACGTTACAGGGGGAAGCCAGTCGGATCTCGTCTCCCCGGGAGGCGGGCGTGCGGCCGTAGCCGATCGCGATGGCGTTGCCGGGCGGCCAATAGGCCAGATCGCCCGGCTCCATCACATCGCGGGCCCCGGTTTCCTGCCGGGCCTGGACGGGCGTGGAAAAGTACACCTCCTCCCCCCACGTATTGGCTTGCGAAGCAAAGGGCGCGGCATCGTACAGCGCGTCGGCGGTGGGCGTATCGAACAGTTCGGCCTCCATCTCCACGGAGCCGAGGGTCATCTTCAGTTTGCGCATACGGGCTCCCCGGTTCGGTGATCCCACGCTGATCGATCGGTGAGCAATTAAAGCGACCGTGTAGCACGGGTTATCCCACACCCGCCACAAGTGCAAGGCTCGGTGCATGGCGGCCACCGCCGCCGCGCTGTACGATGCCGCGCTCCGGTGCTGTGCATCCCGCTGCGCATTTGCCATAGTGGTCACGCAAGGACAGGTTTTCGCTCCCCCCGCGGGCCCGCGCTGCCCTCATGACGGGGCGCCGGGCAGTCGCAATTGCCACTCCCTTTGCAATCAACAGCATGAAAGTCGGCATTGTCGGATTTCCCGGCGCGGGCAAAACCACCATCTTCAACGCGCTCACGGGCCTGCGGGCGGACACCGGAGCGGGCGCCCGCACCCGGGACAACGTGGGCGTCATCAAGGTGCCGGACGCGCGGGTGGAGCGCCTGGCCGCCATGCACAATTCCCGCAAGAAGGTCTACGCCGAAGTCGTGTTCGTGGACGTCGCGCCGTCAGCACCGGGCGGCGCGGCGCGCAATTCCAGCAAAGGCGGGCTGCCGGCCGCGGTCTTGCAGGCCATGCAGGGTTGCGACGCGCTGGTGCTGGTGCTGCGCGCCTTCGACAATCCGGCGTTGGCCGAGCCGGCCGATCCGCTGCGAGAGCTGCGCGATTTTCAGACCGAGCTGATCCTGAGCGATCTTGCGCCGCTGGAAAACAGGCGCGACCGGCTGGGCAAGGAGGGCGGGGAGGCCAGCGAATTGGCGCTGCTGCAGCGGTGTATCGCCCATTTGGAGGGCGGGCAACCCCTGGCGAGCCTGACGCTGACCCCGCGGGAGCTGAGCGTGCTCGCGGGCTTCGGCGCGCTGTCCAACAAGCCTGTTTTGGGCCTGCTCAATGAGGACGAACGTGATTTCACCGGCGCCCTCCCGGCCAAGCTGGCGGCGGGGACGGTAGCGCAGGAGCCGCCCCTGATGACCATCAGCGGCAAGATCGAGATGGAGATCGCCGCGCTGGCGCCGGCAGAGCAGCCCGAGTTTCTCGCCGCGATGGGGCTGGAAAGCTCGGCCCGCGAGCGCTTCGTGCAGCGCGCCTACGAGCTTTTGATGCTGATCACCTTTTTTACCACCCGCTCCGATGAAAGCCGTGCCTGGCCCATCCGCCGGGGCGCCACCGCCCTCAAGGCCGCCGGCAAGGTGCATTCGGACATGGAGCGCGGCTTCATCCGCGCCGAGGTGATCGCTTACGAGGACCTGATCGCCCTGGGTGGAGAAAAGCAGGCCCGCGAAGTCGGCAAGTTGCGCCTGGAAGGCAGGGATTATGGGGTGCGCGACGGCGACGTGATCGCCTTCCGCTTCAACGTGTAATTCGCAGCCAGGGCAGGCCCATCGCATCCGCCGATGGCGCTGGCAATTGACCTTTACGCCCTTTGCGTCCTGGCGCGAGGAGATTCGGCGAGCCTCCCATCGCGGGTTCCAGGTAATAAATCCGCGCAATCTGCGGATAGTTCCATGACGACACCCGTTATTTTGCTGTGGTTGGTCGTTCAAATTGATAGAAAACGAGGGGAAGCAATCCTTTGCGGGTACGTGAAACTGTCGATTCGGCAATTATGGGTCAGACCGCGCAAATAGGGGCAGCGATGACCGAGACCGCGGTTCCCCAATCATCCCAGCGCTTTGTCCACCACGGCCGGGCCGGCGAGCTGCTCGCCATCAGCCTGGTCAATTTGCTCTTCAAGGTGCTCACCCTGGGGGTCTACCATTTCTGGGCCAAGACCCGCGTGCGGCGCTACGTTTGGAGCCAGACCAGCTTTGCGGGCGAGCGCTTCGAGTACACCGGGCAGGGACGGGAGTTGCTGTTGGGGTTGCTGCGTGCCCTGGTGTGGTTCGTCGCCCCGTTGGTGATGTTGGGCGCTCCCGTTATTATTTTCGCGTTCCTTGGCACGAGAGAAAATCCGCCCGAATTTCTGGAGAAATTCTCCATGGTGGTGGTGTTCATCCCCCTGCTGCTCGTCCTGGCCGGATATCCGTATTATCTGTTTCTCCTCGGCCTGGCGCGCTACGGCGCACGCCGCTACCGGCTGGGCCGCACCCGCTGGCGCGGCATCCGCTTCGCCCTTGCCGGCTCGGCGGTATCCCACGGCAAGAAGATGCTCGGCTACAGCATCCTCACCGCCATCACCTTCGGCATCTACTTTCCCTATATGCGGCACCATCTGACCGAGAATCTGCTCAACCATACCTGGTTCGGCGATCAGCGGCTCAGCTACGGTGGACGCGGTGGGGATCTGGTGGGACGTTACTGGGGATTCGTCGGTCTCACCATCGCATTCGGCATCCCTTGGGGATTTTTCGTGGAGCCAGTGCTGTCCGGGGTGGTCGAGGAGCTGAACCGGCCCGGTCAGGGTCCTCCGGCCATTGTGATCTGGCTTGTCACGACCGCGATCGGCTTGCTCTCCTACGTTCCCTTCGCTGTCGCGTGGCTGTGGTTTCGGGCGGGAGAACTGCGGTACTATATTCACCAAAGTTCTCTGGCCAACGTCCGGTTCACGGCCGATTTCCGCACCACTCATTTCATCTGGCTCTGGATCAGCAACGCGGCGCTGGTGCTGGTCACGCTGGGCCTGGCCTATTCCTGGGCGGCGGTGCGAACGGCGCGCTTCTTCAGCGATCACCTGCACCTGCGGGGCGAACTGGATTTCTCGGCCATCGGCCAGAGCCCGGAAGAGGTGCTGAAAGCGGGCGAAGGGCTGGCCGAGGCACTGGATCTGGGGAGCATCTGATACCGCCATGCAGTTCGACGCGTACTATACCGACGGACACAGCGCCGAGCGGCGGCGGGTGCGCGTGCTGCTGGCCACGCAGAGCCTGAGAATCTCCGCATCCGGTGGGCAACCGCTCGGCGAGTGGCCCTACGCCGGCTTGCGCCTCATGGAGGAGGTTTACCGGGATCAGCCGGTGCGCCTGCAGCATCCGTCCCGGGGCGAGGCGACTCTCACCTTTGACAGCGCGGCTATTCTCGACGCGGTCAGGTCTCAGGCCGGAGTGCGGCTGCGCGGTGCCTCCCTCCTGCGCTCCCCGCTTGCCGTGGCGCTCCTCTCCGCCGTAGCCCTCGCCGCGGTAGTGGCCGGGATTGTGCTGGCCCTGCCCCGGCTGGTCGAGCCCCTGACCGGCCTCGTGCCGGAGCGATGGGAGCAGGCACTGGGGGAAAAAGTGGCCGCTCACCTGGCGCAAGATCATCCCTTTTGCGAGCAAGCTGCCGGCATGGCCGCCCTGGAAGCGCTCACCGCGCGCCTCATGGCCGGGGTGGAGACGCCCTACCCCTTTCGCGTGCGGGTGAGCAGCCGTCCCGGCGTCAACGCGTTCGCCGCGCCGGGCGGGCAGATCGTGATTCTGAAAGATTTGCTCGCCACCGCCCAAACACCGGAGGCAGTCGCGGGCGTGCTGGCCCACGAGATCGCCCATGGGCTGGAACGGCACCCGCTCAAAGGACTGCTGCGGGCTGTCGGCGTGCAACTGCTCTTCAACGCCCTCATCGGCGATGTAACCGCCCTCGACGATTTCGTGGAGCGGTTCGCCCAGATTTTGCTGATTTCCTCTTACTCGCGGGCAGACGAGCTGGCGGCGGACCGGATCGCCATCGACCTGCTCAACCAGGCCGGCGTGCGCGGCGATGGCTTGGTGGCATTTTTCCAGTACATGGAGGCAAAGCAAGCTGGCGCGTCAAAGGTGCCGCAGCTTCTTTCCACTCATCCTCTCACGCGGGAGCGCATCGAACTGGTGGAATCCCTGGCCAAAGCTCAGGGTAGCGCCATGTCTCCCGGGGAGTGGGCTGCGCTGCGGGCGATCTGTGGCTAGGGCCAGACGGCATGCGACTCGCGCCGGAAGAATGCGCGGCGTTGCGTGCGTGATAAGGGTGCCGTCGGCGCTTTATATCAATCCGGTCACGGTCGCCACCACGAACAGGCCATAGATGCTCACCAGCAAGATGCCGGAACGGCGGCCGATGCGCCAGCGCAACGTGAGCAGCAAGAACAGCAGCGCCACGACGGAGACCAGCAGCCAGATGATGGAAGCGTTCAGTTCCACCTTGCTGATGGCGATGGTCTGCCCCTTGGCCAGAATGATTATCATCCACACCACGCCGAGACCTACCAGGATATCGAAGATGTTGCTGCCCACCGCATTGCTGACGGCCATGTCCCCCTTTCCTTGCCGGGCGACGACCAGTGAGGCGAGCAGGTCCGGCACCGACGTGCCGACGGCGAGCACCGTCAGCCCCATTATAGCCTCGGGGATGCCCACTGTGATGGCCAGGCGCACTCCGGCCTCTACCAGCAACCAGCTCAGCGCGCAGATCGCGGCGATGGACAGCAGGAACACCCAGAGGTAGCGCTCCGGGCGCCGATCCAGATCAGGCATGATCGATTTGAAAAGCCAGTCGATCGGAACCGCCCATTGCCAGTACCATGGGACGCCGCGCGCGGCCTCGTAGTCCTGCTCCACGATCACCGCCAGGAGGTTTTCCGCCTGGTCCTGGTAGGGGAAGACCTTCCGCCACAACGGCAGTGCCGCGAGATACACGCAATAAAATATGACGAACAGCACCGATTCGAACAACGTAATCACCCCATCGGCAAACACGGCAAACAGCAGGAGGATACTGAGAATGTAGAAGGTCATGTCCCTGACTGCGGGTTGCCAAGTCAGGGTTGCCGTCCCGATGAATGCCGTGCCGCCGATGATCACCAGGATATTGAACAGCGCGGAGCCGATGATCGTTCCAGCACCCAGCTCGGCCAGTTCCAAGCCTTTGATCAGTGCCAGCAGGGAGGTGAACAATTCGGGCGCACTGGAACCCATTGCCATCAACGAGGCCCCGGCGATATCCGAGGTAAGGCGGAGCCGGTTGGAGAGCAACTCCAAACTCTGTATGAAATAGGAGTCGGTTACCCGATGCATCCCATAGAAGGCGACACCGAGCACCACGACACTCAAAATAATCGATAGCCCTGCGGACATTCGGTTCCTTGCTCTGGACTGGACGAGCCCACCTTTCAATAAACCCAATAATATCAAACGAAAATAAAATCAATTTAGCTGCATCCGGGCGGCGCGGCGACGGCGCGTGCTTCCTGGTGGCGCGCAGCGTGCCTGACTGACGGCAATGGGCGGCGCCCACCACATATCGGAGGAGGTCCGATTGGGCTTAACGGGAGGCTGGTCGCGACTGCAATCGGGGGAGAATGGTAAAGCTGGATGGCAATGCTGAAGGTGGAACCCCGGCCCCCTTGGCTATTCACCCAAATACGGCCGCTCATCGATCGAAGCTTGCATTGTGACCCGATAGACATGATACATGCGATAGGCTCCGCAACGCAGCGCACATCGCCAGGGTCATGAATCACACAGCCACCGCCTTCCCACCCGAAGCAACCAAGCCGGGCCGATCGCTGGACATTGCCACGCCGCGCCTGCTACCCGCCAACCGGCTGGAGCACTTGTTGCCAGGGCTGGTCACCGGGTTCAGCACCGCACTGGCCCCCTTGGGCGATGAGGCTCTGGCGCCTGCCGTACGCGGGTTATTGGCGCGCCGTCTGGGGCAGGGGCCGGATAGCGTGCCGCTGCCGACGCTGCTCAAACAAACCCACTCAACCGCGATATTGGCTCTATCCGATGCGCCTGGTGGGGCGGCGTTGCCCTTACGACCGGCGCCGGTCTACGACGGGTTCACGGCCATTGGAACCCGCCAAGGCATTGCGGCCATCAAGACGGCCGACTGCGTGCCGCTGCTGGCCGTCGATGCGGAGATCGAGGCTTATGGGGCCTTACACGTGGGCTGGCGCGGTGCGGCAGCGGGCATCCTCCCCAAACTGCTGGGAGGGTGGCGGCAGGCGGGTAGCAGCCTCCGCCGCACTGTGCTCGTGCTGGGGCCGCACATCCAGGCCTGCTGCTATCGGGTGCGTGCAGACTGCCTGGAGCGGTTTTCTCCGCGGGATCTGGATGGCGCCATCGTGCGGCGGGGAAAAGCCCTCCATCTCGACTTGGGCACCGTCCTGCGCACGCAGGCCGCCCGCTTCGGCATTTCCGGGCAGCGCCTTCTGCGCTGGCACCAGTGCACGTACTGTCACCGCGGCAGGGAGGGAAGCTTTCCCTACGCCAGCTACCGGCGCGCCCGTCAGGAAGGTAGCGCGGAAGTGGGCACCAACGTGGCCCTGATCGGCTTTGTCGAAGCCGGCTAGTACGACTTTGTTACATAGGAGCTGCCGCGGGTCCTCACCCCCCCCTATGTCGATAACCTGACGCTCATATTTCCAATGGGGCTCGATCGCGAACCTGAGGCCCTGTGAAACGCTCGCCAGCTCGCGTTTCTCCCCTTCAATTTCATGGAGAGGGGAGCTGCCCGCAGTGTAAAGCACAGTGAAACGATTACCTCGTGACCACCGGCCGCTCGTCGGAAGTCACCCCTCTCCACAGCGTGGAGAGGGGCCGGGGGTGAGGCAAAGAACGATCACCACAACTGCACGACAAAGGGTCCTATCAGTCGCCTACCCTGGCCAACGGAGATAGGCAATTATACCCTGTGTTTATCTGCGTCCATCTGCAGTCAGATCCAACAATGTAGAATTGGAACCCTGCCCGCGGGCATGAATGCGTCAAATCTTCGGGCGCGATTCGCTGTGCCGGCGGTCCTTTCCGCGAGGAATCGGCCCGCGGCTCCGGCGCCGGATCACCCGGCGGTGTTGGCCCGCGCACGGCGCCAGCGCCGCTTTCGCTGCCGGTAGAACGAGCGGGCCTACTTTTCCGTCTCGATCAAGCCCTTGACGAACAGTCGCTGCATCACCACCACGACAAACACCGGCGGGATCATGGCGAGCATGGTGGTGGCCATGATGATCTGCCATTCGGCCTGATCGTCGCCTACAGTGAGCATGCGGTTGATCCCGATGAGGATGGTGTACATGTTCTCTTGGGTGGTGATCAGCAGTGGCCAGAGATACTGGTTCCAGCCGAAGATGAACAGGATGACGAACAGCGCGGCGATATTGGTGCGGGACAGGGGAAACAGGATGTCCTTGAAAAAGCTGAACGGCCCGGCTCCATCGATGCGCGCGGCGTCGAACAGCTCGGCCGGTATGGTGAGAAAGAACTGACGGAAAAGAAACGTCGCCGTGGCAGAGGCGATGAGCGGGATGGTCAGGCCGGCGTACGTGTCCAGCATGCCGAGGTCGGAAACCACCTTGTAGGTAGGCAGGATACGCACTTCCACGGGTAACATCAGCGTGATGAAGATCATCCAGAAGAACAGCATCCGCCACGGAAAGCGAAAATAGACAATTGCGAATGCCGCCAGCATGGAAATGGTGATCTTGCCAAAGGTGATACCCAGCGCCATCACCATGCTGTTGAACAGCATGATCCCCACCGGCGAATTGCCGGCGGAGGTGGCGCCGCCGGTTATGGCCTGCAGGTAGTTCTCCAACAGGTGCCCGCCCGGCAGCATAGGCATGGGCACCTGCATGATGTCCCGCAGCGCTTGAGTGGAGGCCACGAAGGTGACGTAGATGGGAAAGGCGACGATGAGTACGCCCAGGATCAGCACGGCATGGGTGAATACCTGCAGCCAGCGTTCGCGGTCGATCATCAGTACTGCACCTTCTTTTCGATGTAGCGGAACTGGAACACGGTGAGGACGATCACGATCATCATCAGCACCACGGACTGCGCCGCCGAGCCGCCCAGATCCAGCGCCACGAATCCGTCATAGAAGACCTTGTAGACCAGGATCTCCGTGGCCTTGGCGGGGCCGCCCGCCGTCACCTGGTGGATGATCCCGAACGTGTCGAAGAACGCATAGACGATGTTCACCACTATCAGGAAAAACGTAATCGGCGAGAGCAGCGGAAAGACGATGAACCAAAAGCGCCGCACCCGACCCGCTCCGTCCATGGCCGAAGCCTCGATCAGGGACTTGGGGATCGCCTGCAGTCCGGCCAGGAAAAACAAAAAATTGTAGCTGATCTGCTTCCAGCTTGCGGCAATGATTACCAGCAGCAGCGCCTCGCCCCCGTTGAGCAGATGATTCCACTCGTAGCCGAATCGGGACAGGAGGTAGGCGAAGATGCCGAGGGTCGGGTTGAACAGAAACAGCCACAGCACCCCCGCCACCGCCGGGGCCACCGCATAGGGCCAGATCAGCAGCGTCTTATAGCCGGTTGCGAGCCGGATCACCCGATCCGCCTGCACCGCCAGATATAGCGCGACGACCAGCGACAACAGCGCCACCGATATGCTGAAAATCGCGGTCACCATCAGCGAGTCGAAGTAATCCGGATTGCGGAAGATGAACAGGAAGTTGTCAAGCCCCACCCATTTGACCCGAAGGCCGAAGGGGTCCTCCTGCCGCACCGACTGCAACAAGGCCTGGAAGGCCGGCCAGATGAAGAACACCAGCGTGACGACGATCTGCGGCGCCAGGAGCAGGTAGGGCAGCACCTGGTGGGAGAATACGGCCCGTTTTTCCATGGAGCGTGCGATGGCGGGTCGGCAGCCGCCGCTGTGCCGGGGGCGGCTGCCTGATCGGTGGGCTGAGGCTAGGTGTTGTCCTGCTCGAAGCGGCGCAGGAGCGCGTTGCCCTTCTCCACCGCATCGTCAAGCGCTTGCTGCGCGGTTTTCTTGCCGGCCCACGCCGCTTCCAGCTCCTCGTTGATGATATCGCGCACCTGCACGAAGCTGCCCAGCCGCAAGCCGCGGGAGTTCTCCGTGGGGTCGGCCCGCGTCATCTGCAGCAGCGCGGTCTCGGTGCCCGGATTTTTATCGTAGTAGCCCTGGCTCTTGGTCAGCTCGTAGGCCGCGGTGGTAATGGGCAGGTAGCCCGTGAACTGGTGCCAGTCAGCCTGTACCTCCGCGGAGGACAGATAACTGAAGAACTTGGCCACCCCCTTGTAATCCTCCGTGGGATGTCCCTCCATGACCCACAGGCTCGCCCCGCCGATGATCGTGTTCTGTGGCGCACCTTGCACGTCCGGCCAGTAAGGCAGCATGCCCGTGCCGAACTCGAACTTGGTGGTGCGCTTGATGCCGGCGTAGCCAGCCGAGGACTGCATGTACATGGCGCACTCACCGGTGGTGAACTTCGCTTGCGCATCGCCGCGGCGCCCGCCGTAGTCGAAGATCTTGGCTTTCTGCCAGTCGGCCAGTTGCTGGATGTGGCGCACGTGTAGGGGGCTATTGAACTTGAACTCTGTGCCCAACCCTTCGAAGCCGTTGGAGAGCGTCGCGAAAGGAACGTTGTGCCATGCGCTGAAATTTTCCAGTTGCACCCAGCTTTGCCAAGCGGTCGTGAATCCGCACGGATAGCCCGCCGCCTGTGTTTTCCTGGCGAATTTTCCCAGCTCAGGCCAGGTTTTCGGGGGTGTGTTTTCGTCCAGTCCGGCCTTCCGGAAGGCTTCCTTGTTGTAATAAAGGATGGGCGTGGAACTGTTGAACGGCATGGAAAGCAACTCGCCGTCCGCTGTGGTGTAATACCCGGTAACGGTGGAAAGGTAACTTTTGGGGTCAAAGGCCTCACCGGCTTCGGCCATCAGTTGGTACACCGGCTTGATGGCGCCCTTGGCTGCCATCATCGTCGCGGTGCCGACCTCGAACACCTGCATGATGTGGGGCGGCTTGCCCGCCCGGAAGGCGGCAATGCCGGCGGTCATGGTTTCCGTGTAATTGCCCTTGTTCACGGCGACCAGCTTATAGTCGCTCTGGCTTTCGTTGAAGCCGGCGGCTATTTCCTCCACCTTTTCGCCCAGCGCGCCACCCATGGCGTGCCACCACTGGATCTCCGCCGGCCCGAACAGGGTCGGCGAGCTCCTCAGGTAGATCACTGCGCCGACGATGATGACCGCGACGGCAATGACAGCGATTACGATCTTGCGATTCATGTCTTCTCCTTATGGGACAGTTGTGTCGGCCGAGGATTCACGTAAGCCAATCCTTCTCGATGCAGCCTGTCGCGGTTGATGTTGTCCGTGCACGATAAACAGCGGTTAGTGTGAAACACCTTGACCGTGTCATCATCCGGCGTCAAGCAATGGATGTGGAAGATCCTGTATTCCCCTCCGGCGCGCACGCATTCCGCGCCGCATCTCCGAGACCCGCCCGGCTCGGTCGCCGGCTGCCTTGGCTAAATCCGGCCGGCGGTTCGCTTGCGGCGCTCAGCCCGTGCCGTCCACCAGGGGCGCGCGGGGATCGCGCGGTTATCAGGCCTGTTCCCGCGCACTGCCGCTTCCGCCCGCCTCCAGCCATGCGGCCAGCCCGTCGCGTTCCTGCGGGGAGAGGTACAGCCCCAGCTTGCTACGGCGCCACAGGACGTCATCGGCGGTTTGCGCCCATTCCCGCTCCAGCATCCAGCGAACCTCGCGCTCGTAAAGGCCGCCGCCGAAATGGCGGCCCAACTGCTCCGGAGAAGTGGCGTCAGCGAGAAGCGTCTCCGTCAGCGAGCCATAGGCGCGGGCCAGGCGGCGGCGCAGCCCGTCGGGCAGCCAAGGATATCGCTCCTTCAAGCGGCTCAGCAGTGGGTCGAACCCTGCCCGCGGCATATCCCCGCCCGGCAGGGGCGCGCTTGCGGTCCAGGGCCGGTCGAGACCGGGATAGAACGGAGCCAGCTTTTCCATCGCGTGTTCCGCCACCTGCCGGTAGGCCGTGATCTTGCCGCCAATCACGGAGAGCAACGGCGCGTCCGCGCCGCCCTCGTCCAGTTCCAGCACGTATTCGCGGCTGATGGCGGAGGGATTTTCCTGTGCGTCGTTGTACAGCGGGCGCACCCCGGCATAGCTCCACACCACGTCCGACGGGGAGACCGGTCGGGCCAGGTAGCGATTGACCGCGGCGCAGAGGTAATTCACTTCGCCCGCGTCGATCCGCACCTCGCCCGGGTCCCCTGCAAACGGCACGTCGGTGGTGCCGATCAGGCTGAAGCGGTCCAGAAAGGGGATGACGAAGATGACCCGCCCGTCGACGTTCTGCAGAACGTAGGCCTGCTCGCCCTCGTAGAGGCGCGGCACCACGACATGGCTGCCCTTGATCAGGCTGAGGTGCCGATAGCCGGCCACGCCCAGCACATCGGCCATTACGCCGCCGACCCAGGGTCCCGCGGCATTCACCAGGCCACGGGATTTCACCGTACGCGTCTTGCCTCCGTCACCTGAACGCAGGGTCACCAGCCAGCCGCCGGCCTCGCGTTTGGCGGCCACGCAGCGGGTGCGGGTGAGGATGGTCGCCCCCCGCCGCGCCGCATCCATGGCGTTGACGACCACCAGGCGACTGTCGTCCACCCAGCAATCGGAATAGACGAATGCCTTGTCCAGCCGCTGCTGCAACGGTTCCCCGGCTGGGTGGCGGCGCAGCCGCACCCCGCGGGAGCTGGGCAGAGTGTGCCGACCGCTCAAGTGGTCGTAAAGGAACAGGCCCATGCGGATCATCCAGGCCGGACGGAGGGCCTTATCGTGCGGCAGCACGAAGCGCAGCGGCCAGACGATGTGAGGAGCGATGCGCAGCAGCACCTCGCGTTCGGCAAGCGCCTCGCGCACCAGCCGAAATTCATATAATTCAAGGTAGCGCAATCCGCCATGAATCAGCTTGCTGCTGGCCGACGACGTGCCGCTGGCCAGGTCCTCCTGCTCACAAAGGAGCACCGCAAGGCCGCGTCCGGCGGCATCGCGGGCGATGCCCACTCCGTTGATACCACCGCCAATGATCACCAGATCCACCGATTCCACACCGTTCACGCGGCCCTCCGAACCGTGGGGCAGCACCGGATGCACCCGGTCGCGGGAGCCGTTGGCATGTGGCCATACACGAGGGGCGCAGAGGAGCACTCAGTGAATGTCCCTCGCGCCAAGCTATTGGGGCGTAGCATGATATTCCAGCCGCCGAAAAACGACCGGCAAGGATAGGTGGATTTTTGACTCGAACTGCCAGGTGCCCATCACCCCTTCACGGGAATTATCGGGGAGCCTCAATAGCGGTGAATCAGGTCGGCAGTTATACATAAAAATATCGTTTAGTTGATTCCCGCGTTCATCTCGGATACAATCAGTACGACGAATGGACCGGGTGCCGCAAGGGCCGTGCTCCCCGACGCTCGCCAGTGGAAGAGCATCGGCACCCCAGTTGCGCCGCCGGAATCCTCAAGCCGGCGCGCCGCATGTCGCGCGCCCGGTGGATGCCGTGCAAGCATGATTTACTGCCGCCGGTCCGGCCGGCCGAGGCAGCGCCGCCCCCTCCGGCATGCCTCTTGCGATGACCGGCCGGACGGGCGCAGTAACAGGCCTCCGCCTCACCCATACGACTGCTCGCAAGTGCGAAAAAGACACTATGGCGTCGCGACGGGCGTGTTTTCCGATGGCGACTGCTTGCAGCGTTGCTCGCAGCGTGCCCCGCTCGCATCGATGCGAGGATCCCGGCGGCGGTTCCAGGCGGCTTTTCCAGCGCCGATGGCCGCGCCGCGCAGGCATGACAGGGGCCGGGATGTTGGCCGCCACGGGCGGCTGAGGTTGGCGCTTAGTTTGCTATCATCAATTTACGACGTGAACTAACGACGTGAATTAGCCAATCGACGGCTCCCGCCCGTTCCTGCGGGCCGGCAGGAGCCGATTGGGCCATGCGGTAGTGAGTCATTCAATGCATTTGCACGGTACCCGTACGGTGGCCAGCAGCCACTGCCCATCCGGTTTTCAGCTGCCCGGAAATCCGCTCCCGGAATCCTCCAGCCGGCGCACTAGCGCGCGGGCCGTGCGATCATCCATTGGCCGGTACAGGGGTACGGCGATGATGAGGGCGGCAGGCCTTGCAGTATTGCTGCTTGCTAGCTGGTTCGCAATCGCCCACGCCCAGGTGGCGGTGCCTTCCATTGCGCCGGCCGCGCTGCGGATCAACAACTCCGAGATAGCCATTTTCGCCACGGCCACCTTCACCCCGGAGAACCCGGCCGCGCTGCAGTGGGGCGCGCCTTCGCGCATCGGGGGCGGCACGATGGTCAACACCAATAGCAGCCGCCAATTCGACGGAAAGGCCGACAGCTTCAAAGGCACGTTCGCCGGCCTGCGCCTGGTGGGGCAGCGGATTTCGCTGGCCGCCGAAGTGGTGGATTTCGAGGTGCTGTTTCCGGCTAATGTGCCGCCTGCGCTGCCCCCCAAAGATGTGGAAGAGAAGAATTCCTCGCTGGCCCTTGCCTTCAGCCTGCCTGAGTGGCTGGCCTACGGGATATCCAGCGAAAAAGTAGAGCGTACCATCCGGAACCGGCGCATCGAGGTGGACGGGGCAACGCTGGGCATTTCCTGGCGGGTCGGCGAAAATCTGTTCCTGGGCGCCGCGGTGGGAAAGGACGACGCCACCCGCACATTCCCCTTGCCGCAAAAATCGGCGGAGCGCGACACCTTGATGGCTGGTGTGGGCCTACGGGGCGGCGGCGACTTGATCTGGCATATTGAGTATTCCTATTTTCGCCGGAAGGCATTTAAAGACCAGTTCGGTGTCGCCCTGCCCGGATTTCAAGGATTTGAGATCCAGCAAGGGATGATCGAAGCGATTTGGTGGGATCTGTTGCTGGGCGTAACCGCCTATAATGGCAAAAGCCTGGAGTCATTGAACGAAGAGGAGATCGCCAGCCTGACGGTCGATTACGGGATAGCACCATTGAGCGGGCTGACCCTCACCGGCCGCTACGAGCGCACCGAGCATACGGTCGGCGACATCGAATTTTCCATCGAGCAAGTACACTCCGCCGCCATCACTTGGCAGTTCTAAAGGGCAGCAGTTCTGAGATCGCCGCGCCATTGCTCACGCCGCCGCCGATCACCTTTCCTCCACCTCCCCAT
>JACZVE010000247.1 GCA_022572825.1 SAR324 cluster bacterium | reverse complement strand
TCTCCACCAACATCAAGGAGCGCCTGGATTTCTCCTGCGCCATCTTCGATCCGGACGGCGGGATGGTCGCCAATGCCCCGCACATTCCCGTGCATCTGGGCGCCATGAGCGAGGCGGTGCGGGCACAGGTGCGCCTGCTGGGAGACAACCTGCACGCTGGTGATGTGCTGGTCACCAACGATCCGCAGGTGGGCGGCTCTCACCTGCCGGACATCACGGTCATCACCCCCGTCTTCGGGGATAACGGAAACAGGCCTGTGTTCTTCGTGGCCAGCCGCGGTCACCACGCGGAAATCGGCGGCATCTCGCCGGGCAGCGTACCGCCATTCTCCCGCACGCTTGCAGAGGAGGGGGCCTGTATCACCAGTTTCAAGCTGGTGGAAAAGGGGCGCTTCCAGGAGGAGGGGATCACGAAGATCCTCATGGCGCCAGGTAAGCTCGAGCCCAGTTACGGCCGGCCGCCCAATTCCGGAACGCGCCGCCTGCAGGACAATCTGTACGACCTCAAGGCGCAGGTCGCGGCGAACCAGAAGGGTGTGGAACTGCTGAAGGAAATGATCGCCCATTACGGAATGGAGGTGGTGCAGGCGTACATGGTGCACATCCAGAACAATGCCGAGGAAGCCGTGCGCAGACTCGTCGAGCGGATTTGTGCGGACCGCGGCATTGAGGACACCGGCACGCTGCACGCGCTGGACTATATGGACGACGGCAATCCGATCGAGGTGACCATTACGCTGGACCGCAAGCAACGCGCCCTGACCTTCGACTTCTCGGGGACGGGCCCGGAAGTGTGGGCCAATCACAACGTGCCCCGCGCCGTCGTGAGCTCGGCGGTCATTTACGTGCTTCGTACCCTCATCGATCAGGAAATCCCCATCAACGGAGGCTTTCTCGCCGCGGTGAACATCGTAATTCCCCACCCCTGCATGCTGTCGCCCTCACCCACGGCCGCGGTAGTCGCGGGCAACGTGGAGACCTCCTCGCGCATCACCGATGTGCTGCTGGAAGCCTTCGGCGCGGTAGCGGGCGCGCAGGGCACGATGAACAACTTTACCTTCGGGGACGCCACCTTCGGCTACTACGAGACCATCGGTGGCGGCAGCGGTGCCGGTGCGGACTGGGATGGAAAAGACGCCGTCCACGCCCACATGAGCAACACGCGCATTACCGATGCGGAAATTCTGGAGCGCCGCTACCCGATCATCCTGCACGAGTTTTCCATCCGCCCCAACAGCGGGGGCAGGGGCCGCCACCAGGGAGGCAATGGCGTGATCCGGGAGATCGAGTTCCTCAAGCCCATGACGGCTGCGATCGTCTCGGAACGGCGTGTGTTCCCGCCCTATGGGCTGGAAGGGGGCGAGCCCGGGCTGAGGGGCCGCAATCTGCTCATCCGCAAAAACGGCCAGGTGATCAACCTGGGCGGCAAAAACGAGGCGCCCGTGGAGCCGGGCGACCGCATCCGGCTGGAAACCCCTGGCGGGGGCGCATACGGCGTTCGGCCCTGACTCCGCACGGCCGAACGAACGGCCCGCCGATCGCAGAGGCGACGGCCCCTGCGCCTACCGTTTCGCCCATGGCGATGGACACAGATCGTGGCTAGGTTCAATCGAAGATTTTTCAGGACATACTCGCGCTTCGCCGTGCTGCTGCTGCTCACCCTGTTGGTAGTGGCCGCGGTATTTCTGTTCCATGAGGTGCTGCTCCCATTTGCGCTGGCCGTCCTCCTGGCCTACCTGCTGGCGCCGGTGATCGCCCGGCTCAATAGCATCAGCCTGCGCCAGTGGCAAATTCCAAGAGGCCTGGCGATCCTGGCGGTGTATACGGTGATTCTTGGCCTGCTCGTCTTGAGCGGCGCGTACCTGTTCCCCAAGTTTTACTTCGAGGTGAACCGCATGGTGAAGACCCTGCCCAGCGTTCTGCGCGATGTGGAGAAGGACTTCGTCGTGCCGCTGGAGCAGTCGCTCAACGCGTGGTTTGCCGACGTATTCCCGCAGCCGGCCGTGGTCGAGCTGGACGAGGAGATCGGCAGCGTGGGCCCGCAGCGGGCAGCGGGTACGGTCATGGACGGGGAAAACGACACGCCCGCCGCGGAGCTACCGGCGTGGCAAAGGCTGGTGGAGGACTACACCTACGTCGTGCGGCGCATCGACGATACGCGCTTCGAGGTGGTGCCGCAAAAGCGGCGGCCCTTCGCGGCCGACGCGGAGCGGCAACCGTTACGGTTCAACCGGCAATTGAGCGCCGCGTTCAGCCAGTTTCGCCAGGGACTGGAAGAAAACATCATCGAGTTGGTGGTGCTGGGGCGACGACTGATCCGCGTGCTGGTGAGTTCCGTCCTCGTGCTGTTTCTCGTGCTGATGATCTCCGGCTTCATCCTGCTGGATCCGGAGCGCATCCGGGGGTTTATCCGCTCCCTGATACCCAACCGTTACGCGAGTGCATTCGACGATTGGCTGCAGCGGCTGGACCGAGGCCTCAGTGGCGTGATACGGGGTCAGGCGTTGATATGCCTGATCAACGGCGTTCTCACCGGGATCGGCATCGCCATCTTGGGCGTGCCGTTCGTGGTGACGCTATCGGTCATTGCCGCGGTGTTTTCTCTCATACCCATCTTCGGTGTGCTGATCTCCACCATACCCATTCTGCTGATGGCACTCACCGTTTCGCTGACCACGGCCTTGCTGGCGCTGGGATGGATTCTCATCATTCATTTTCTGGAGGGCAATTTTCTCAATCCGAAGATTTTGGGCGATTCGGCGCGAATCCATCCCGTCCTGATCGTCTTCGCGCTGTTGGTGGGCGAACATTTCGCCGGGGTGTTAGGCGCCCTGCTTGCCGTCCCCATCTTCTCTCTCATCCAAAACTCTTTCCTCTTCCTCAAACACAAGGCGGAAGGCCTGGACTCGGCCACATGAGCGACGCCAAGCGCCCGATCTGGAGCAGCGCCCTTAGCGCGGGCCCCGATGAGCTGATCGTGCGCTTCTGCGCCGGACGGGACGTGATGCCGCTGCCCATGGCGGATGCCGAGCTGTTGCCCTTCGATTTGTGGACCAACCGCGCCCACGCCATCATGCTGCAGCGCCAGGGTATTCTCGACGGGGAGATGCTGCGCGCGCTGCTTTCGGCACTGAACGAACTGGAAATGGAGGCCGTTGCGGGCCGCTTTCAGTTGGACCCGGCACTGGAGGACGTTCACGTCAATGTGGAACGCTACGTATCCGCAAAAGCCGGCGGCGACGTGGGAGGGCGGCTGCACACGGGACGCAGCCGCAACGATCAGGTGGTCTGCGACATGCGGCTGTACCTGCGCGCGGCCGTGCTGGAGCTGGGCGAGGCCGTTACGGAGCTGGTGCGCGGTCTGCTGGCGCAGGCGAAAATGCACACGCAAACGCTGATGCCGGGCTTCACGCACCACCAGCCCGCCATGATCACCACCTGGGGCCACTGGCTGTGCGGTTACGCCCAGGGACTGTGTCGGGACCTGGAGCGCGTGCGCCTGGCCTTCGACCTGCTCAACCGCAATCCGCTGGGCGCCGCGGCGGCTTTCGGCACGTCTTGGCCCATCGACCGCGAGTTGACGGCGGAACTGCTGGCCTTCGACCGCGTGGACGGCAACACCCTGGACTGCATCAGCGCGCGCTGGGAGCATGAGGCGCAGGTGGCGGTGACCTACGCCGGAGTGATGAATCACCTGGCCGTGCTGTGCCAGGATCTGATGCTGCTGGGCCACCCCTATTGGGGGATGTTGACCCTGCCGGAGTCCCATCTGACGGGCTCGTCGATCATGCCGCAAAAACGAAACCCCGATCTTACGGAGGTCATCAGAGGCAAGACCGCCTGGCTGGTCGGGATGGTAGGCGGGCTGCTGGGCGTGCCCAAGGGGCTCATGAGTGGCTACAACCGGGACACGCAGGTGACAAAGTACGCCGTGCTGGACATCGTGCGCGAGTGCCAGCCGGCGCCCGTGCTGGTCAACAGCCTGCTCGCCGGACTCACCGTCAACACCGAGCGCATGCGCGGGCGGCTGCAGGAGGGCTTCCTGGCCGCGGCGGACTTTGCCGACGCCCTGGCGCGGACGTTGGGACTGCCCTTCCGGGCCAGCTACGACATCGCCGCGGCGGCTGTGCGTGGCTCCGGGGCCGCGGGCCAGATCACCGCGGCCGCCGCCCGGGCCGCCATCGAGGAAGCCGGCCATGACCCCGAGGCGGCGGGAGCGATCCTGGAGGCTCTGGCCGACCCGGCCCGCATCCTGGCCTGGCGGAAGCACACCGGCGCCCCCGCACCGGATGCCGTGCGGCGGCACATTGCCGTCCTGACCGACGAGCTGGAAGGGCCTGCCGCGTTTATCGGAGCGCGCAAGGCGGATATCGACCGCGCCCATGCGCGCTGCCGGGATTACGGGGTCGAATAAGGGGCCCGCCGCCAGGCTACCCCGCCAGCGGCAGCGAGCGCTCGCGCGGATAGATGGGCTGCTCCGGCGTCACGGTGCTGAGAAAAAAGGACACGCGCTCCACCCGCACCGCGTCGGCATCGAAGCGGGGCAGGGCGGGGAGCAGCGCCTCCCACTCCAGGGCCTTGGGGAGCCTGGCGCCGCGGCCGCGGCGGAATCGCATCACGGTGATATGCGGCCGGTAGCGCTTCAGGTGCTCCACATCCCCTTTGCTGAATGGCGGAACGTTCAGCAGCGCGGTCAGGGGCCAGTCCACGGCATCCGGGTATGGAGCCGCCTCCAGGCAAATCAGCCCCGGCCGGCGCGGTGACGGCCACAGTGCGAGTCCCTGCCAGTCGAAGGCCAGCTCGCTCCAGACGCCCTCCCGGACGGCCATTTCCACCATTTCCCAGACCCGCGCCCGCTCATCCTGTTCCAGACCGGCGAAGAAGAGCAGCGTGGCGTGCCAGTTCTCCGGCGGAACCAACCGCACGGCCCAGCGCCGCCCGTTGGCCAGCTCATCGTGGAGGGGCAAGAGACGTTGCCGCAGATAGCGGCGGCTGGCCTCGCTCAGTTCGAAACCCAGAAAACAGCGGGTCATGGCTTCAATAAGGCTTGAGCACCGCGAGGTAGAATATGCAGGCGGAAACGCCGAAGATGAGGACGTGCACCCCAATTGCCAGAGGACGCAGCGGCCTGCGCGAGCGGACACCCTGGCCGGTCAGCAGCCCCAGGCCCGCCAGCAGCACCACGAACACCAGCTTCCAATGCAGCCAGCGCCCCTGGGCAAAGGCGTCCGTGGCAAACGCATACCAGAACCCGCTCAGCACCGCCACGGCCAGCATCGGATAATAAATGAAGCGGTGCACCCGACCGTGGAGGATGCGCACGCCTTCGCGCTGCACTTCGCTCTTCAGGCGCAGGGCCATCACCACGGCGAGGGATTGGAGGAACAGGACGCCCACTACGATTGCCGCCACCGTCACGTGCAGGGTAAGCA
>JACZVE010000246.1 GCA_022572825.1 SAR324 cluster bacterium | reverse complement strand
TACCGGTTGTCGCGGCGCGCGGCGACTTGCGCGGGATCTTCCTCGCGCGCCTCCAGACGCTCGCTGCGCTCGGCGGCTCGGCGCTCGCGCATCTCCCGCACGCGGCGCTCGCGTGCTTCCTGCTCGGCGATCGCCTTGATCTCCGACATCGCCTTGCCCGATTCGCCCGCTACCGTATAGGCGATGGCCTTGCCGTGGCGCACGTCCAGCGCGCTGGAGTCGCCGACTCGCGCGGCGCTATCGAACAGTTCCGCCGCCAACTGCGCCGCGCTTGCACCGCCCAGCTCAAGCTGGCTCAATCCGGCCTGGAAATAGGTGTTGGAAAGCACGCCGCTCAGGGCGACGCCATTGTCCAACTGAAAGTTGGGGGCGGACTCGTAAAGCGGCTCCAACTCGGAGATTGCGCCCATGGCGTCCCCGCTGTCCCGCAAATATTCGCCCTTGGCGTATTTGACCTTGTTGTCTTCGTCCCCCGTGGCGCCTTTGTCGTCACCGATTGCACCCGTGATCGACGTCAACAGGGTGGTAGCCGCTTCCGGGTCGCCCGTGGCGTGGGGCACCGTGGACAGGTTGTAGGCGAAGCGGATCGCAGCCCGCTCGCCCATCTCCTTATAGGGAGAGCGGCCGTCCAAGGCCAACCGCCGAAACACCTCCATGCCGCGCTGCTGGCTCTTCTCGCCGGGAATATTCATCAGCGTCGCACCCAACAGGAAGCGCGCCTTGCCGAACGTCGGCGAAGAATTGATGAGCTGTTCCAGCACCAGCAGCGCCTCGTAGGGATTTTCATTCTGCAGCAGGGCGTAGCTCAGCCCATAGCGGGCCTCCTCGAACACCGGATGCGTTTCCGCAATGAGTCCGGCCCCGTCCTCCAGGCTCCAGACACCGGCCTGCATCATGTCGATCGCATTTTCCATGTCGCCCGCACGCATATAGTCGACACCATCCAGATATTGCAGGGTGCCCAGCCGCAGGCGGTTGTTAAAGGTGGGATTCTCCTCCGTGAGCTGCTTGGCGTCCTCGATGTCCGCGGTGCGGCTTTGCCCGAAAGCAAGACTGGCGGGGAGCAGAGCGACTGCTAAGGCCAATAGGAGGCAAATTCTGTAACTTTTCATCGTCGTTCCTTTTGTCATAGGCGTGCCGCGAGGCAGCCGCTTCGGGTGGAACATCTGCACGATCCGCCCTACCTCTATCATCCCACCGGCGACATTGCAACCTCGAATAATGAGGGTAAATGTTTCGTTCAATCAATGGGTTGTGCGTAATCCGAGCCCAGAATCCCGGCCCAATCCGGCCGCCCGTCCGCCGCGGGAACCGGCAGCAGCGTAAAGTCGCGCTCCCCCGAGCGGCGGCGGGTGAAAGGATTGCGCGTTGCGAAGGCGGCCCGCTCATGATCGATAAAGCGGAACGGGAGTTGCCCGTCCCGGCCCGGGGGAATACCAAGCCGGGTGGTGCGCACCAATTGCCTGGGCCGGTAGCCCACGTCCACCAACCGTAGCGGCGCCGTGCCGATGGGCACCCGATCCCAATCGGGAACCCGCAATCCCAACGCGCGGCAGAGCAGGGTCTGTCCGGAACACAGCCGTTGGGGCGGTCGCAGCCGTCCGTCCGGCATGGGGTTGAGGCGCTGCATGCAGTCAATCATCGCCGCAGAGTTGTGGCTGGTGCGGCGGCCGGCGCGGATGCCCGGAGCGGGGCAGTACGGGACGCCGGCCTTGACCAGCACGGCGTTGCCGGGGCCGGCGCAACTGACGTTGAACGAGTCGCCACCCCGCGCATAGTACATGTACACCGTGCCCGGCGCCATGAAGAGCGCCTGGCGCTTCTCCGAGTACCCCAGGGAGGCGTGGCTGGCTTTTTCCGCCCTGTAATACGCTTCCGTCTCCACGATAGAGGCCATCAAGCAGACGCCCGCCACCCGGTGGCACAGCACTTTGCCGAGGAGATCGCAGGCGACGATCTGGGCGTCGCGATCGAAGAATAAAGGTGTGAGTGCCCTGCCTTCCATGAATAATTCCGCTTCCATGGATAATTCCGCTCGAAGTTTCCTTCGCGCCGCTCGCTGCGGATCGGGCACCGCTCCCCGTGCGGCACAGGCTGCCACACCCCCATGGATTCTGATAGCGTGCCGCCGTCACGCCGTCCACCCTGTCGGCTGACCCCGTGCCGGCCGCAGGCCCTCGCTCCGTGCCCTTTGTACATTGAGCGTTCTGCTGCAACGGTTTTACTGTAAGATAGGTGCCGTAGGCGACGTGCACGTCCGCGCGGGAGGGCCGTTCCCGGTACCCCGGGGCGAGCCTGACGATGACCCAGTCAGTGGCCCCACCAGTGGCCACCTGCAGTGGCCGCGCGGCCCGCCACCATTCCACGCCATCATTAGGAGGCCTTGGCCATGCAAGCAGCAGTCGCCCAAGCTGCCTTGGACACCGATCTGTATGCCCCCACGGAAGAAATCGCCCTGCTGCGCGAAACCCTGCGCCGGTTCGTGGAGCGCGAAGTGGAGCCGCAGGCGCTGGAATACGAGCGTGGCGAGAAGTTCAACCGCGCGCTGTTCGCGCGGCTGGGCGAGCTGGGACTCTTGGGCATTACCGTCCCGGAGGCCTACGGTGGCGCAGGAATGGACGCCGTGGCGGCGGTGACGGTCCACGAGGAGCTGTCCGCCAGCGATCCGGGCCTCGCACTTTCCTACCTGGCCCACAGCATGCTGTTCGTGAACAACTTCTTTCAGAACGCCAATGACGAGCAGCGGCGCCGCTACCTGGAAAAGTTGATCTCGGGCGAATGGGTCGCCGGCATGTGCATGAGCGAGCCGGAGGCGGGCACCGACGTGCAGGCCATGAGCACGGCGGCGGTGCGCGAGGGCGACCATTATCTCCTGACCGGCCGCAAGATGTGGATCACCAACGGCTGCGTCGACGAGGGCGAGTTGGGCGATCTGTTTCTGGTTTACGCCAAGACGGACGGGCGCATCTCTACATTCGTGGTGGAAAAGGGCTTTGCCGGTTTCTCGTTGGGCCAGCGCATCAAGGACAAGCTGGGCACGCGCAGCTCGCCCACGGCCGAGCTGGTATTCGATCAATGCCCGGTGCCTGCCGCCAACCGCCTGGGCGAGGAGGGGGATTCCCTCAACCACATGATGCGCAATCTGGAGATCGAGCGCCTCACCATCGCCGCCATGTCGCTGGGCATCGCCCGGCGCTGCCTGGACGTGATGAACCGCTACGCGGCCGAGCGCAAGGCCTTCGGCGAGCCCATCAACCACTTCGGCCAGATACAGCGCCACATCGCGGAATCGTACGCGGAGTTCATGGTGGGGCGCTGCTTCGTGTACGATGTCGCCCGCCGTCTCAAGCTGAGTCAGCCCGGTCAGCGGCTGGAGACCGATGCGGCCAAGCTCTTCACCGCCACCATGGCCAAGAACGTCGCCGATCGCGCCATACAGGTGCTGGGGGGAAACGGCTACGTGGGCGAGTACGCGGTGGAGCGGCTCTGGCGGGCCGCCAAGCTACTGGAGATCGGCGGCGGTACGGTGGAAGCCCATCACAAGAACATCGTGCGCGATCTGGCGCGCAACCCCCGCTTCTACCGCTGAGTTCAGCTGCGGGACGATTCGCCCCATTCGGCGCGCGTGCCTGGTAAATGTACTTCCCATTGCGTTGTCCTGGCGCGGCACGTGCGTTCACCAGGGAACTTTTCCGGGGGCTGTTGCGGGAAATTCGAACGCACTGGGCGCAGCGCCGAGCCGGCCTGGCAGGGACGACCGGCGGGCCGGCGAGGGGCCGCTCGGGCGGCGCGGCATCACGGCCGCTGGGAATTCCAGGCGGCGATGACGACCTCGATCAGTTCCTGTTCCGCCCGGTCGAATTCCACACCGATGCGGTAGCGGCCGTCGGCGAGCGGCTGGCGTTGGCGCACTTCGCCCATGATCTTGACGCTGCTGTTGATGAGGAAGAGCTCGATCTCCTGGCCGGATTCCAATGGTTCATCGCTGCAAAAGGACGCGCCCTGATGAGACAGATCGATGGCCGTGGCGCGATTCAGCGATGTCAGGCGGTAATGGAGCTCTCCCTCGTAGGCGTGGCGGACGTGCCGGCGGCGCTCCCGCGGGTGCTGTGCGGTTGCAGTATCCGGATTCATTCTACTCCCCTTGCTCCACCCGAGGCGATGCTGCGGGCATTCGTCAAGAGCGCAGCACCCCGTGACGATCATGAGCGCTTGGCTCTCCGGATTGTGTGAAATCCCTTCCAACATCTTTTAACGCCGGCACGGCGGGAGCGTACCGCTTCCGGAAAAAGTATTTCTATCAACATTGGAAGCATTACAGGCGGGCGATGAATTTTTGCCGCTGATGGCCGTGAGTGCCGCCATGCACGGACGATGCGGGGTGCGGCCCTGGGGCGCGCCACCCGAGTGGCAACGTGGGGCGATCGAGCCGCGGGCAGGATTGCCGCACGACCCTGGCGCGATACACGGGGATGCGGTCCGGCATGCCGAGTGGAGGTGGTCGGGCTTGCGCCGCTTCCGGCGCCGGACGAGCAAACCGAATCCACGCGCCACAAACGCTGATGTTTGCCGATAACAGCTCACCCCCCGACCCTCTCTCCGGAATCGCAGAGGGGGGGCCACCGACGGCAGTTCCCCGGTATACACCGGCTTATTCGCCCCTCTCCGATTGCGGAGGATCTGCCCTCCGTGGAGGCGGACCCGACGCAAATGCGCCAGGTGGTCATGAACCTGATCATCAATGCCTCCGAGGCGATCGGAGCCTACAGGGGGGGGGAATCACGCTGACCACCGGGCTGGCAGACGTGGGGGACGAGCGCCCGGGCCAATTCGTCACGGAACCGGAGCTCGCACCGGGGACCTGTGTCTACCTGGAGGTGCGCGATACGGGTTGTGGCATGGATGGCGAGACCGTGAAGAAAATATTCGATCCCTTCTTCATGACCAAATTCTCCGGCCGTGGCCTGGGGTTGGCCGCGGTGTTGGGTATCGTGCGCGGCCACAAGGGCGCGCTGCGCGTAACCAGCACGCCTGGTGCGGGCAGTGCCTTTTCCGTGTACCTACCTGAAGGCTCGCGACGTGTGGGGCGCGTATCGCCGGAAGCCGCCGACGCACCGTGGCGCGGCCCCGGGCCGGTGCTCGTGATTGACGATGAGCCCAGTGTCCGCGATCTCATGCAACGCGTGTTGGAAAAGCTGGGCTGCGATGTCCTGTCAGCCTCCAACGGCGAGGAAGCCGTGCGGCGGTTCGAAAAGCACGGCGGTGAATTTCGCGTGGTGCTGCTCGACGCGACGATGCCGGGCATCAGCGGTGAGGAAACCTTGCGGCGTCTGGCCGCCGGCCCTGCAGAAAGGCCGCGCGTGATCGTGATGAGCGGTTACAGCGAGGCGGAACTGCGGGAGCGCTTTGCGGAGCAGGAGATCGCGGGATTTCTGCAGAAGCC
>JACZVE010000245.1 GCA_022572825.1 SAR324 cluster bacterium | reverse complement strand
TTTTGCGCAAACCGCTGCACGCCCACGACATCATCGCCTTGCTGGATCGGTGTTACGATAAGCTGACCCTCGAGCACGAAAATCAGCAAGCCCTGGCGGCCCTGCGCGCCAGCGAGGAAAGGTTCCGCGACCTGATCGAAGGCTCGATTCAGGGCATCGTCATCCACCGGGATTTCGAGCCTCTGTTCGTCAATCAGGCGTTTGCCGACATCCTCGGATACGCCTCCCCGGAGGAATTGACCGGCGTGGAGTCGCTTGAGCCGTTCCTGGACCCTGCGCACGTGGAGCAAATGAAGCGGGACTGGCAGGCGTCGCAATCCACGGGCGACTTCCTGCCGACCCATTACGATTTCGAAGCGGTGCGCGGGGATGGCAAGCGGGTTCGGCTCGAATCCTTTGCGCGCCGAATTCACTGGGATGGCGGCCCGGCGGTGCAGATGACGGTGATTGACATCACAGAACGCGTAAAACTGGAAGCGCAGCTCCGCCAGGCGCAAAAGATGGAGGCGATCGGCCAATTGGCGAGCGGTGTGGCCCACGAACTCAACAACCGGCTGCAGATCATTCACGGCTATGCGGAGATCGCGAACCACCATATCGGCACGGATGGCGAAGTATCCGGATGCCTGGGCCAGATCCTCCACGCGGCCGACGGGGCAGCCGATCTGACCCGGCAATTGCTGGCGTTCAGCCGCAAGGAGCTGTTGCGGCGGGAAAATCTGGAGGTCAACCGGCTCATCGGCGATCTGGTGGCAATGATGCGCCCGCTCATGGGTGCGGGCATCGAGCTGGGAGTGAAACCATGCGATGATGCCGTGAGCGTGCAGGCCGATGGCGGGATGTTGCACCAGATGCTCATGAATTTCTGCATGAACGCCAGGGACGCCATGCCCGACGGGGGGCGCCTCATCATCGGGGTACAACGCCGCACCGCCGACCCGGAATTCTGCAAGCTGCACCCTTGGGCAGAGCCCGGGGAGTACGTGATAATTTCCGTCAGCGACACAGGGATCGGCATGTCAGCGGAGGTGCGGGAACGCGTCTTCGAGCCCTTCTTCACCACCAGGGAGATTGGCAAGGGCACGGGGCTGGGACTGTCGATGGCCTATGGAATGGCGCTGCAGCAGCGGGGCATGATCGACGTTCACAGCGAGCCGGGAGCCGGCACGACCTTCTACGTTTATCTTCCTGCCGGAGAGGCGGCCCAAACCGAACTGCCTTCTACGTAGTTTCTACCTACCTACCTGCCATCTTCATAGGCGCGAGTGCCGGTTTTGGGACGCGCGGCCCGGGAGACCGGCGTTCCGTTTCCGTTGATTGACGTTGCACGGATCGCCATTGGCGCTATAATTCCTTATTCACCGCCGGCGACGGAGAGCTTACGGCCGGCGCTGCAGACGGTTGGATGCTGGCAATCCGTGCCGGGCAAGGGTGGGTGACGCCCGGGAGGGGGCGATGAAGGATCGCTGCGGTGTATTCATTTGCTCCTGCGAGGGCAAGCTGCCCCTCGACCGTGAGCGGCTCGCGCAGGAGGAGCCGGCGCCCCATTTGAGCGACCATCCCCGCGAGGGCGCCGCCGCATTTGCCGATCACGCCCGCGGAGAGCGGCTGGAGCAGGTCGTCATCAGTTGCTGCGAGGGCACGGCGCCTTTCGAGGCGGCCTTTGCCGCCGCCGGCGTCTCACCCGAGATCCACGCGCTGGATCTGAAGCACCTCTGCTATCTGCCCCATCCCGATGCCGATCAGGCCAACGGCAAGGCCCTGCGCCTGGTACGCGCCGCCGTACAGGCCGCCCAGCGCAGCGAGGAAATTTCCGAAAACCTGCTCACGGCGGGCAACCAGCTACTGTTGATCGTCGATGACGCCAACGGATTGCGCATGGCGCCCAGGCTGCAGGCGTTGGGCAATCTGATGGTGGTCGTCAATGCCGAGCGGGACAGCGTGGAAGGGATCCCGCCGGGCCGGGTGAACTGGGGACGGCTGCTGGGCATCAGCGGCCGCCTGGGCGCCCTGGAGGTGCGGGTGGCGACGGGCGCCGGCAACGGAGAGCGACCGGCCGCGGAACGGCGGCTCAACGCCGATCAGGTCGTGATCATCGCGGCGAAGGAAGCGCCGGCGGTCAAATCGCGCACCGGCCTGCACATCCTGGTGGCGCCGGAGGAGGCGGAGCTGGAGCGTGTGGCCGCGGACGTCGCGGCGTTGACCGGTACGTTCATGAAGCCCGAGCACGTCCGCTACGACGCAGCCATCTGCGCCGGCGGCGCGGCAAGCCAGCAAGCGTGCGGTCTGTGCATCGGCCACTGCCCCTACGACGCGATTGCCCGCGATGCGGACAATCCGCTGCGGGTGCGCGTGGACCATCTCACCTGCGAAGGTTGCGGCGCGTGCGTGGCGGCCTGCCCGACGTCGGCCCTCCGCTTCACCGAGCCTTCCCCGGCGCAGCTTTACGACCGGCTGGCGGGGCTGTTGGCCGACCAGCCGGAGGATGATCGGTCCGCTGCCTTGCCCTCCGTGGTGCTGTTTCACTGCCCGGAGGAGGGCAAGGCAGCGCTGCGCTGGGCCGGTCAGCAAGCCCTGTCGTACAGCCCGGGGGTATTGCCGGTCGAGGTGCCCTGCCTGCGATACGTGTCCACGGCCAACATGCTCGCCGCCTTTCGCCTCGGCGCGGCAGGGGTGGCCCTGCTCGGCTGCGAGCAGTGCCCTCACGGGGAACGGGCGTTGCTCCTTGAGAATCTGGATCTATCGCGGGAAATTCTGGACGCCTTCGGCCTGGGGGAGCACCGCTTGCGGCTGCTGACCGCCGAGCCGGAGCGCCGGGGGGAAGCCATCGGGGCGCTGGACGAATTTGCCCGGCAACTGGCGCCCAGCCCGATCCGGTTCGCGGGGCGGCGCTATCACGGGGGCGGCAACCGGGCGGTCATCGCCGAGGCGCTGGCGGCGTTCTTGGAGCAGCTAGAGACCGAGCCCGGCAGCCTTACCCTGAAGGGCGACCAGCCTTTCGCGCTGCCGGAGGTCAACGCGGACGGATGCACGCTGTGCCGCGCCTGCGCCAACGTGTGCCCCACGCACGCCTTCCGGTTCGACGAGGAACCCCAGCGGCTTTCGCTCAAGCACATCGACTGCGTCGCCTGCGGGCTGTGCGAGACGGTCTGCCCGGAGAAGGTGATCACCCTGCGCCGGGAGCTGCACCTCAACAAGGAAGCACTGGAATATCAGTTAATCGTGCAGGACGAGATGGTTGAATGCGCCCGCTGCCACAAGCCCTACATCAACAAAAGGGCCCTGAAGGCCGTGGAATCGCGCGTGTTGGGGCTGGCTAGCCTGCTGGATACCTTCGCCGGCGACCGGCACGAAATTTTGCGTATGTGCCCCGACTGCCGGGCGGTGGCGGCCATACGGGACGTGGAGCGGGGCTGGGAACCCTGAGCGCGCGGCGCACGCCGATGGCCAATAGGGCCAATAGAGGGTTCTGCGATGTGAGGGAGCGAGCGATGGCAGGGCGAGGGGGACGGCGCCGAGGCGGGAAGAAGGGCCGGCGAAAAGGCAAGGAGTTCATGGATGCCGCGCTCGACGCCTATATCCGCCACCAGGCCCTGCGCCTGTGGCGCGGCCTGGAGGAGGCGCTAGGCGACGGCGTGCAGCACGCTCAGGCTCTGCGGGAACTGGGGGAATTCAGCAATCGAGGCGCCTACGAGGCGATCTGGCGATCCCACTGGAGCGCGTCGGACTTGGCGAGCCCGCCCCTGGCGGGCGAACCGGACGGCTGGCTGTTTGAGCACATCGAGGCGGCCGTGCGGGCATCGGTGCTGGAGGAGCGCGCGTTGCGCCAGGAACGGGGGGATCGCCTGCTGGAGGATCTGCCGGACTATAACGCCTTCGTGCAAACGGCCCTGAGTATGCTGCTGGAGGAGGCCTCCGGGGAGATCGAAGACATCTAAGCGACCATGAGCCGACCATGGACGAGGAACTGATCCAATTCCGCAGTTTATACTACGGGCTGCTCGTGCAGCTTTTGGCACGGGAACCCGCGCCGGAACTGCTTTCCACCCTGCGGCAGGACATCGACGGAAGAATCGCCGCCGTCGGTGAGATCGCCCCCATGATGGCAGAAGGCTGGCGGTCGATCCGGGAGGAGCTGCCGGCTTTGGACGCGGAGGCAGCCGGCGACGAGTTCACGCAGCTTTTCCTCGGCCCGTTCGCACGCGCGGTCAATCCCTACGAGTCCTATTACCTCTCGGGCCAGGTATATGGGGAGCCCTTGGCCGAGGTGCGCGGATTCATGGGGGAAATAGGCCTGGAAAAAGATGAGGCGCGCTTCTCCGAACCGGAGGACCACCTGGCTTTCGAGCTGGAGATCATGAACTGGCTGGCCAGAAATCAACTCGCCGCGAAGGGAGAGGATGCCGTCGGCGATTGGCAGACACGCCAAATGCAATTTCTCGAACGCCACGCCCTGGTATGGATGCCTGCCTGCGCCCGGGACATCGAGCAGGCCGCCCAGGCCCGCCTGTATGCCGGTGTGGCCAGGTTGCTGCGCGGATTTCTGGCGTTCGAGGAGAAGCTGTATCAGACCCTGGGCATGGGCGAGATCGTGCCGCTGGAAAAGGCGCGCTTGCGCTACAAGCAACGCCGCGAGTGGAAGGGCCCGACCTTCGATCCCCCGCCGGGCGGGGGGGGAGGCGATGCGCCCGGCCAGGGGTAGTACGACCGTGTTGGTTCTAGCCGCAGATGGACGCCGATAGGCACGGATAGGAACACTATCAGGTGCCGGTATCGGCGCTCATCTGCGTTAATCTGCGGTTTCTTTCCAGCTCCCCCCGCCCGCGGCGCACTTCCGGCCGAAACGAAGCCCAACGACGCGTCCCAGGCTCGCAGCAGACCGCATCTTCCGCCCGCCGAATCGGTGCGGTACGTGCCGGCCCTTTCACGACTTACACCTGCCCGCCGCGGCGCTGAGCGCGTTGCGATATACGTGCTAATCGGGCGCATTTTTGTTGACACGCGCGCCGAAACCGACTACGGAGAAGAATACTTGCAACGGTGGGAAGATGCGATCCGCGACGGGGGTGCGGCGCCATCATTTGCCTGCAGTGAAACAGTCAGGAAAACAAACAGTTAGGAACAACGGTAGCGATAACCGTAAATTCGCTCACTGCAATTCAAAATCCCAGTTTAGAGACTGATTATGCTTGGCAGGGCATAACCAGCCGAACCGGTAGAATTTTCGCCTGCCCCGATTGAAGGAAATTGGCCCACGCCCATCCCAATTCTAACCGGATAGGGGGATGACCCATGCTTGAAGGGACTATTCGTCGTTTGGACCTCGACCGGCGCACGGCGGTCATCGTCACCGAGGGTGGAGAAGAGGTGACCGTGCGGTTTCCGGCCGGAGTGAACATCGAGGTATCCGAGCTGGAAACGGTGGGCACCGTCGGCGGTGATCTGGAAGATCTGGCTATCGGCTAC
>JACZVE010000244.1 GCA_022572825.1 SAR324 cluster bacterium | reverse complement strand
CCCAACACTTGGGCCAATAAACGTTCCAATAAGGGACGGCGCGATCGTTCGATCCATAATTTCGGGTCAATCTTTCCATTTCACCCTTCCTCCGGCCCCTGCACCAGCGGGCGGTAACCAGCCCGGATCACATCCACGACCCTCCGGGGGTCAGGGCTTCGATGGGCTGCCCCCGATCGGGTCGCCGGATGGCGTGGCCGTCGGATCGAAGAAAACTACAGATACTGGGGTGGAGGGGTCAAGGCCGAGACGGTAGCCCCAGCTTGCGCAGCGCCGATGCGTTACCCGAGCCTGTAGAAATTCTCGGCCGTATCGTGAAACAGGGCCGCCTTCTCGCTCTCGGATGCTCCGGAGGCCAAGCGTTTGAACGCATTCCAATAGACGCGATAACTGCCCGACACCTTGTCCACGGGGAAGTTGCTCTCGAACATGCAGCGCTGAGGCGTAAACGCTTCGATGCAGGTTTCGATAGTGGGCCGCCACAGATCGGCGAGTTCCTCCGAGCTGGGCGGACGGGCACGCTTGTGGAACTCGTAGCCGATAATCTTCATGCCCAGCCCACCGAGTTTGACCCGGACGTTCGGGCACTCCGCCAGCGCGCGGATGGATCGGCGCCATTCGGGGAAAATTTCGTCGCGCCGGCCCACGTAAGGGCCGATGCCGAGCGGGCCGCCCACGTGGTCGAGCACGATGGGTTGATCGGGAAAGGCCCGCGCGAGGTCCGTGAGCTGCGGAATCTGCCGATGATACAGCCAGGCATCGAAGCTTAGACCGAGGGCTCCCAAGCGGGCAAAACCCTTGCGAAAACGCGCCTCGCCCAGCAACTGGGGTGGCGGCGCGGTGTGGCTGGGGCGGATCGCATCGCTGGGATCGTGAGCGCTGACGTGGCGGATCCCGCGGAACCGGCCACCGCCGACGGCCAAGTGGGCCTCCAGCACCGCTTCAACGCGCGACCCGCGGCTCAAGTCGGCGAAGCCCACGATGCCCGCGCACGCGCGCGTGGGACCGTAACGCCCGGAGGCACTCATCGCGGCCACGCCGTTCACGAACTCCGTCTCGCCGACCGGGCGAAGCGCGTCCGGCCCCGCCGCGCGATACATCGCGGTGCACTCGATGAACACGGATGAGCGCACGTTGTGGCCACTGTTCAGGTCGCCCAACAACTCCGGCAGCAGGTAGCGATGGGTCTCGAAGTCCCACAGATGGTGGTGCGGATCGCAGATGGGGAGTCCCGGTTCCAGCACCTCCTCGGGCTGCAGGGCCAGCCACGCCGAGTTGTCCCCTTCAGGACGATTGCTGACACCGCCCTGTGCAGAATTCGACATGGTGCGGCTCCTTTTCGTAGGATTGACCTGCCCCCGGTTATCGCACCCCTTCGTAGGTTAGTCCCGTCATCTTCGCTCCCCTGCCGGGATCGACGGCGGGCCCTTCCTGGATTGCATCCGGGTTCCCAGACCCGTAGACCCGCCGACGGAGCATCGTTTGCAAGCTGTGCCCGCAACTGGCCCGGCGGCGGAAATCGTTCATCAAACCGGCCACCGCCGCGGTCAGACCCAAGCGCCGATCGGCCTGCCGCAGGAGCAATACCCCGCCATCGCCGGCGACATCGCCTCCGCTGAGCTCCGCCTCGACCCTACGTCCCTTGCACCCTGGAAATGAAAGCCGATCCCTGGTACAAATCGTCATGGCAAAATTCCCTCGTCCCTGAAGGCTGATGACCTTGATTACACAGGGATTATAAGGGATTTTGCCTCCCCCCTCATGAAATATTCGGGCTCGGCACCATCTTCGGATGGAGTTTGGTGGCAGGAGGCCCATCCACATGCGCCGCGAATCGCTTGAAGGGCTCGCGGGATCGGCGCCCATGGCTCGGGGCGGTATTCGCTTCGACCGATTTCGGGGTCTCAAAAGCTGGAGCGCCCCTGAGCTTTGAAGCACGACATTTGGACGACTGCTAAGGGTCCGTCAATGGGAAAAGCGCTCCGTTTTGGATAGTCTGCAACTTGGAACTAATTTTCAGGAAAGGAGACCCGGGTGAGTATGAAGACCCTAACCGATGAGCAACGCTCCAAATGGGCTATCGACGGTTATCTTCAGTTGGAGCAGGTTCTATCCCCGGACGAGGTCGCTTTCTTCAGCGAACAGCTGGACCAGATGCGGAAGAAACCGGGCTGGGAGCCGGCACCTTCCGAGCTCCCCCGCGGTCACTACGCGTGGGTACAACGCAGCGCAAATCAGGATCCCAAGGATTTCATGGACCGACGGGACATCCTCGCATACGACCAAGCCTTCATTGACTTGATGGATCGCCCGGGCGTCTTCGATCTCGTTATCGACATCATGGGGCCCTACGTGCTGCACAGCATGTCTCAGGCGATAGTGCGGGCATCTACCGAGGAGTTCCCCGGCTACACGCATACCGACGGCGGCGAGGCTCTACGCCGGATTCGGGTGACGGAGACGAGCCGCCCCCTGGCCATGAAAGCGATGTACCTGCTCACGGACGTGGAAGGGACCGACAGCGCCAACTTCACTGTCTTTCCCGGGAGTCATATGCGGCCGTTTCCCGAAGACGCGGACGCCCTGCCTACCCCGCACAGCCAGGGTGCGGCGCAGCTCAAGGGGAAAGCGGGTGACTGCTACCTATTCCCCCACTCGCTGTGGCACGGCCCCTCGCCCAACCACTCTGGACGGGCTCGTAAGACGTTGCTCTACAACTACTGTCAGATGTTCGTGCGCTGGTACGACTTCGAGCTGACCCCCGAGGTCAAGGAAAAATGCACGCCCCGTCAGCTTCGGCTTCTTGGTGACCTCGGCTACGATTTCCGCCCCGGCTCTTATTTTTATGCGCCGGCGGATCAGGTCGATGTCATTCATCAAATTGCGGCTCCGGCGATCGAGGCACGGAGTTGATAGCCATGAATGACCAATGCGCCCCTAGGATCGTCTCGACCACGGAGGTATCGTTGGCCGCAGGTTTCGACGCTTGGCGGGCCGTGCCTTAGAGGGAAGGGTCCTGCAATCTGCCCCGAAGTCCGTACCCTTCCGAGTGCCCTAAGGTACCCCATTCGCTGTTCGGAGTATCCTTCATTTTACCGAATTCTGCGCACTCTCCTAGCGAACCCAATTTGCGCACTTTCGTTGCCAAGAGACCACTCACCATCATTCTAAAACGATCGTACAGGTACAGCCTGACCCTATGACCCAGCAAAAACCAAATATCACGGCGGTTTTGGTTTGAGGCCAGTGACGGGTGGGGCCCAGGGAGAAAAAGTGGTGAGATCGCCCAGCTAGGTACCTGTTTCAGCCAGGATCAAGCCGGAGGCGGCCATCCACATATGGCGCGAAGCCCTTGAAGAGGTCGCACTGGTCGATCTGTAGACCGTCAGACCTTGCGCACTACCCCGTTATCTGCGAAGTCATCCTCTAATGCCCCTGCAACCAAATACAGACCCAAGCATGAGCGACGAAATCATCCTTGCCGCAGCCCCACTTTCGTTTCCCTGGCAGACTCTCGATCCGTTCCTCTTCTGCGTCCACCACGACGACTCCTACCCGAAAGGCAACGAGCGGATGGGGCCCGACCCGGGGATGTTGGCCGGCCGCAACATCGGCAACGACTTCGAGGTCAAGGACGGCTGGCGCATGTACCACGGCGACGTCGTGCCGGGCTTCCCCCGTCACCCGCACCGTGGCTTCGAGACGATCACTCTGGCGAGGCGAGGCTTCATCGACCATTCCGATTCCCTGGGCGCCACGGCCCGGTTCGGCAACGGCGACGCGCAATGGATGACTGCAGGTCAGGGGATCGTGCACTCAGAGATGTTCCCGCTTGTGAACCGGGACCGGCCCAACCCCACCGAACTGTTCCAGATCTGGCTGAACCTGCCCCGGGAGGACAAGCTCAAGGAGGCGTATTTTACCATGTTCTGGGACAAGGACATTCCCCACGCAGCCTTCCGCGATGGGGCCGGGCGCAGCACCGAAGTTACCATCGTCGCGGGGAAGCTCGGGAAGCATGTGCCGCTCACCCCGCCACCGAGCTCGTGGGCCTCGCGTCTGGAGGCAGATGTCGCGGTGTGGACGCTGAAGCTGGAGCCGAGTGCAACCTGGAGGCTTCCGCCGGCGTCGGCAGATGCGAACCGGATGCTATACTTCTTCGCGGGGGACACGCTGACCATCGCGGGTCGAAGCGTCGCACCGGGGCACGCCATCCAGGTGCGGCCCGACGCGGATGTCACTCTGGAGAACGGCGGAGTCGAAGCCGAACTGCTGATGCTACAGGGGAGGCCCATCGGTGAGCCGGTCGTCCAGTACGGGCCGTTCGTGATGAACACGCGTGAGGAGATCCGTCAGGCGATGCTGGATTACCAGGCCACGGGCTTCGGGGGTTGGGGCTGGACGGAGGATGGCCCAACGCACCCCCGCGAGAAGGGGCGCTTCGCCATCCACGCCGATGGGCGTGAGGAGCAGGCCGACTGAAGCGGCGGCGGCTTCGCCGTGTCCAGTCATCCCTGATCCAGGCGGACGCTCAGTTGCGTACTTCCGCTGGCAGGTGGTCACTCACCGCCATTCTAAAATTATGGTGCAGGTACACTTCGATGCGGTACCGGCGAGAACCGAGAATGACGGCGGGAATCCTGCGATACCGGTGATCGGTGGGGGACTGTCCTGAGAATGGTGAGATGGACGCGATAGGGACCTGCATCGGCCTGCTCAAACCGTTGGAGGCCCATCCACGAACCGCGCGTCACAGATTACACAGTGGGAGGGGCCCATTCCATCGAGTTCCCGTGTCGAACCATTTCTTCCAGTGGCACCTCGGGGCATTGGGACTTCCTGAGGTAATCCAAAAGGTTACCGGCAAGGCTGCGAATTTCCTGTTCCACCCCTTTGTTCAGACAATTCCCCTCCTCGTCGAAAACCTGCTGAACACCGGCAATGGAAATCGGCCCTGGCAGCACGATAGCACCCACGTGAGAACAGACGCTGCGAAGGTGCTCCAGCGCTTTTATGGCCCCGATTTTTCCCGCGGCGACGCCCAGCAAGGCGACCGGTTTGCCCGACAAGCCGGACGGAAAACCCATGTTCTCGATCACCAACTTCATGACGCTGCTGAAGCTGCCGTGGTATTCTGGGGTCGCCAGTATGATACCGTCCGCAGCGGACACGGTTTCCTGAAACCGCTTCACAGCCGGAGAACCATTCGACATTCCTGGAAGGGGAAAGTCGATCCTGGCCGTTTCGATCAATTCAAGATTGATCCCAGGTTTCTGGCGTAGTTCGTCCGCCAGGATGGCCAGCGCCTTCCCGGTAAAATTTCCCGGCCTCACACTGCCGGGAATGGCGACAACCTGAAGGGCCGAGCTTTGAGGAGGCATGGGGGCTCCTTTCAAAGTTTCAGTTAGTGAATTCCGCTTCGAGTCCTTTATCCGCGGTGCCCTGACACTGTGGTGCGATCCAGGGTTA
>JACZVE010000243.1 GCA_022572825.1 SAR324 cluster bacterium | reverse complement strand
CGAAGGATCTCATCTGATTGAAAATGTTGAGATTCTGCGGGCCGGTGCGCGGCCCTCGCAATCAGGTCAAAGTCAGCCGGGCGTCAGGCGTCGCCGCGCGTGGTATCCAGCCGTATCCTCACCTTGTCCTCGCGGCCGCCGGTGTTGCGGATCCACTGGCTCAGGCTGTCTTTGACCACCGCGGGATCGCCCGTGCTCTTATAGGCGGTCGAGTTCGTATCGTACAGGAACTCCCTCATGCCCGCGCGGGCGATGACGCCGCCGGCCATCGGTGCGCCCCCCATTCCCAGCCTGGTGTAGTCGCGCGCCATCTCGTCATGGCTTTTGCCGGCCGAGGAATAGAGCACCCCGCCGGGAAAGAGGCTGTACTTGATGCCCACCGCGGCGATATCCATCTCGAACAGCTTGTAGATGAATTCACGCATCAGGTTATGGCGGGGCGCCACCTCGTGACGGCCGAACTCGAAGGTGAACTGCAACAGGCCCAGGTGTTCCTTTTGCCGATTTTCCTCGATCGCCGTGGCGAACTCGGCGATGGACAGCCGGAACAGCCGCTCGAACTGCTCCGCCTTTTCGTTCTTTCCCTCCCGAAACAGCTCCAGCTCGCGATAGCGATTGTGCAGGCGATACAGATCGCTGGCGCTGGCGAAATGCCGCCTGCGCTCGTCAGGGCGCACCTCGGCCAAAAAGGCGAGGATCTGCCCGCGCAGAGCCGTGCCGGCGGGAAGATCGGCGAAGGGCTTCCAGCCGGAGAGGAAGGCTTCGACGACTTGAAAATCCGGGTTCAACGATACTCTCCTCGGCTGGCCGCCGCGCGGCCGTGGTGGGTCCTTGTCCGCCCAGGGAAGCCATGGCCCTTGCCGGGCGTACCCAATCGCGCAAATTCTGTTATAATGCAAACGCCCGGCATTTGATCTATCTATCGCATTTGCCGGTCACGGTAATACCCATGAGGAGGTTGCACCGTGGTCGATCACATCTCCCCGCTTCAGCGCTGCAGTGCTGCGATTGCGCCCCTCACCCCCCTCCTGTTGGCGCTGACGCTGCTGGTATCCGCGCCCGCCGTCTGGGGCCAGCAGCAATCCGCCACCGAGCGCCTGCAGGGACAGCCGGGCGCGGCGCAAGCGGACGACGCGGTGGCCATCGAGGCGCGAGGCGTTGCCTCCTACTATCAGGACGACACGGCCCGCTCCCGCGACGAGGCCATCGAGGCCGCCCAGCGCGATGCGGTGGAGCAGGCCAGTGGCGTATTCATCACCTCGGAGACGGAGATGCGCAACTTCGATCTGATTTCCGACGAGGTGCTGAGCCGCAGCAAGGGCTTCATCCGCAGCTATAAGGTGCTCAAGGAAGAACGCGACGGTCCGTTCTACAACGTCACCATCCAGGCGATGGTGGTGCGCAAAGCCTTCATGGATGACGTCAGCGAGTCTCTGGAAAACCTCTACCAGCGCGTCGGCAAGCCCCGCGTGATGCTGGTCGTGGAAGAGTTCGATGCCGCCGACAGCGGTGGCGGCGAGGGATTTGCTTCCCCCCCGAGGCATGCCCTCAACGTGGTGGAAAAGGAGATCCGCAAGATTCTGCTTCGGCAGGGCTTCACGTTCATCGATGCCCGTGCGCTCACCAAGGGCTCCCTGGTGGAAACGGCGCAGAAGGGCAGGGACACCAGCCGCGAATCCCTCCTCGATAACGCCCGCACTTCCAAGGCGGAAATCATCATGCTCGGCAAGGCGCGCATCAGTGCCAAGGGCGAGCTGCACAAGTTCAAGATCGTCGAGGCCACCGTGGGCCTGGACGTGATCCGTACCGACAACGGCCAGATAATGGCATCGGAGGTGAGCCTGAGCAAGGGCCTGCACATCAACAGGGATACGGCAGCGGTGACCGCGCTGCAGAAGGCGGCGCGGGAGTTGACTCCCAAGGTCATGCAGCAGGTCACCTATCTTTGGATCAAAGAGAAAAACGAGGGACGGCGCATCGAAATGGTGGTGAAGAACGTTTCCTTCGGCCAGTTGCTCTCCCTGCGCAAGGCCCTCAGCAACCAGGTGAAAGGCGTGCGCAAGGTGCGCCAGAAGTCCTACAGCAAAGGTACGGCGTTGCTGGAGGTGGAGACGCGGGACGCGCCGGACCGGCTGGCGGAATACTTGTTCGAAACCCAGTTCGACAACTTCCGGCTGGACATTCAAGACGTCAGCGCAACCACGCTCACCGTGAAGATGGAAAAACGCTAGCAGCGGTCTCAAAAATAACAAATTTGGCACAAGCCCGACCCTTCGAGACACCTCCCCACTCCAGATGTGTTTCAGTCTTGGTAGTATTGCCACGGTCTATTTTTGCGGACGGGAGTGGGGAGGTTCCTCAGGGAATGGGTCTTGTTTAGCCTGTCCTGAGCTGGTCGAAAGGCCGCGTTCCTGAGGAGCGAGCTTGTCCTGAGCGCAGTCGAAGGGAAGGGCGCGGCGCGCGGGTATTATTGAGACCGCTCGTAACCGGATTGCCCGAGCGCTTGCGCCCGCCACATATGTTTCATCGTGAACGGCCGTCAGGGGCTGGCCGTGGATGGGCTATGAATGCCCATAGACCCCGCAACGCGGACGGCCGGCCTCGGCACCGTTCGCGCAGGCAATGATCCTCATGGCAGCAGTTGCAGGCACCGCAGAAGACTCCGAGCGGCCGCCGGCCCGCAAGGCCGCGGGCCTGGCCAGGGCGAGGCCACGCCACCTCGTTCTGCCGGCCCTGGTCGTGCTATTGGCGGCGCCCGGCGTTGGCTGGTCCCATCCGGGGGACTTGGACAGCTACGGAGGCCATTTTGACGGGAAGACGGGCTATTATCACTACCATCGGCCCGCCATGGATATGGCGTTGCGCAAGAAGGCCTATCTGGAATGGGTCGCGTATCCGCACAAAGGAGTCATCAAAGGCACGGTGGCCAAGATCGAGCGGCCTAACGCGATCTGGGTGCGCGTACCTTACCGGCCTGCATACCAGGAACTGGTCACGCTGGTGTCGCCCTCCAACCGCGACGACCGCCAGCAACTGCTTCGCGTTTGGCTTCGCTTCGTCTCTCCGGAAGAAACGGGGCTCCGGAATCGGGCGTTCGCCCGCTGGTTCAAAGAGCGCGTCGTCTTCGAGCTGCGCCAGAAGCTGGCCGAACGGCAGGTCACCGTCCAGTTCGAGCTGCTGGGTGAAGATGCCCGGCGCATGCGGGGAATGGTGTTTCTGGGAGAGGAAAACATCAACCTGTGGCTGGTGCTGAACGGGTGGAGCTATTATGTGATCAACGAGGGTTACAATTCCTTCGACACGCTGTTCCGCCAAGCCGAAGACCTCGCCCGCGGCGACCGCGCGGGCGTGTGGAAGGAGAGCCGTTAGGCGTGGAAGGCACGAAGCCCATGCCGGCACCCATTGCCGAAAATCTGGCCGCCGTCAGGGAACGCATTGCCGCCGCGGCGCGCCGATCCGGGCGGCTGCCTGAAGCCGTGCAGCTCGTCGCTGTCAGCAAGACCATGCCCGCCTCCGCCGTGGTGGAAGCAGTGCGGGCGGGCCAGCGCCTGTTCGGCGAAAACCGCGTGCAGGAGGCGCTGGCCAAGATCGAGCAGGTGGGGCCGGGCCCCGTATGGCATCTGGTGGGCCATTTGCAGAGCAACAAGGCCCGCTTCGTGCCGGGCTCCTTCGCAGCGGTGCATTCGGTGGATTCCGAGCGCATCGCCCAAGCGCTGCAGCACCACGCGGCCATTGCCGGAGGCAATCTGGACGTGTACGTTCAGCTCAACTGGAGCCAGGAGGATACCAAATCCGGCGTGACGGACGAGGCGGCGCTGCGCCGTCTCGTCGACGTTATCGCCGGCTGCCCCAATCTGACGCTCAAGGGCCTGATGACCCTCCCGGCGCAGCATCTCTCCGAGGCGGAAACCCGGCGCGCGTACGCCGGCATTCGCAACCTCCACGCTGGCCTCAGCGCCGAGTTCGCTCTCGGCCCCGCCTTCTGCGAGCTGTCCATGGGCATGACCCACGACTTCGAGTGGGCCATCGAGGAAGGGGCCACCATCGTGCGCGTCGGCACGGCTATCTTCGGGGCACGGCCATGACCTCCCCCGCGCCGCAACAGCTCGCCGGCAAGGAGCCAGCGTTCGGCTTTATCGGTTGGGGAGCGGAGAGCGCCGCGTTGCTCGCAGCGCTGCAGGAGCGATACCCGCAGATCGCCGAAACCGCCGCCGTGCTGGCGCCCGGCCAAGCGCAGGGGCCGCTGCAGCGCGTCATCCCCACCCTGGAAGGCCTGTTCGCCGCGGCGGATATCATTTTTGCCGAAGGAGGCAGCGAGTTTCTGGAGCCGCACTTGCCGATGATGCGCCTGGCCATCTCGGACCGCCACATACTGGTGCTGTTGGGTGGCGGGTGGTCGGTGGAGGCGCTGCTGGAGCACCTGCGGGAACGCAAGCTGGCGCGTTGCATGCTCCTCCCCACCAGGCCAGGCACCTTGGGCACGCTGGCCTATTACGCCGCGCCTTTTTTTTCGCCCCAGGAGCTGGAGGCATTGCGCAGCCTGTTCGGCCATCTCAGCTTGTGCGTGGAGCTGAAGGAGGAGGCGCACTTCGAGGTGCTGCGGGGCTTGGCGGACTTCGCGCCGGCGGCCTTTTATACGGTCATAGAAGCCATGGCCGACGGCGTGGTGATGATGGGGTTCTCCCGCGTCGCGGCGGTGAAGTTTCTCGCCTCGCTGCTGGACGGAGCCGCCCGGCGGATGCTGGAGGAGGATGCCTCGCCCGCCATGCTCCGCGAGCAGGCGATGGAGGTGGACGTGGCCGCGGCGGGATTGATCGAGCTGGAATCCGCGGGTATCCGTGGGACGATAATGCGGGCCATCCAGCGGGCCGTGCGCCATTCCAGGACGGCGATCCCAATCGCTCCCACCCGAGGACCGGAATAGGCCGATGATTTATACCTTGATTCAACTGGTGCAATCCGCCAGTTGGGTGTTCTCCCTGCTGATCATCGTGCGGGTCATAATGTCGTGGGTCTCACCGGATGCGCACAACCAGATCGTCGTGGTGGTGCACCGTATCACCGAGCCCGTGCTGGCGCCCGTGCGCAACCTGTTGCCCGCGATGGGCGGAATAGACTTCTCGCCGCTGCTGGTGATCATCGCCGTGCAGATTGTCGAGCAGGTGCTGATCCGCGTGCTTATCGGTATCGCATGAGCCCGCGCGGTTAGGACACCGGCAGATCGAGTTGCCCATCGCGGGCCGCCTCCGGCACACAGCCCAGATGATGCAAGGCCTTGGGCGTTGCGATGCGGCCGCGCGGGGTCTTTTGCAAAAATCCCTCCTGAATCAGGAACGGCTCGTAGACCTCTTCGATGGTGTCTTTCGGCTCGGACAGAGCCGCCGTCAGAGTACTCAGTCCGACGGGTCCGCCCTGAAACTTCTTCACGACCACCTGCAGGATTTCCAGATGAAACGAGTCCAGGCCGAAGCGGTCGATGCCCA
>JACZVE010000242.1 GCA_022572825.1 SAR324 cluster bacterium | reverse complement strand
TTCGGTGGCCGGGCCGGCGATGGCGGGAAACTCCTCCGTCACGATGCCGTCCCCGCTGAAGAACGTTGCCTTGAGCCCCTGCTCATAGGACTGGCGGGCGATCAGGCCGGCTTCCACGTGAATGCCGCCGAAGTAGATCAGGTCCACCTTGAGGCCCTTCATCTTGGTAACGAGGGAGTTGAAGTCCTTGTCGCCGCGGGTGATGCCCTCGTAGAGCACCTCCCTGACGCCGTTTTTACGCAGCCGGGCCTTGGTGGCGTCGGCGAGCCCCTGGCCGTAGGTGTCCTTGTCGTGGATGATGGCCACGCGCTTGGCCCTGAGCTTCTTGGCGATATAGTCGCCCGCCACGTCGCCCTGCTGATCGTCGCGCCCGCAGGTGCGGAACACTGCCGCCAATCCGCGGTCGGTCACTTTGGGGTTGGTGGAGGCGGGAGAGATCATCAGAATGTTGGCCTCGTCGTACACCTCGGAGGCGGGAATGGTCGAGGAGGAGCAAAAATGGCCAGCTACCGCGTGTACACCGTCGTTGATCAGGCGGTTGGCCACCGCGCGGGCCTGCTTGGGATCGCATGCGTCATCGCCGGGCACGATCTTGATCATGCGGCCGTTGATGCCGCCGGCTTTGTTGATCGCCTCGGCCGCGGAGTTCGCGCCCCGCGTCAGTTGCTCGCCAAACTTGGCGTAGGGCCCGGTGATGGGGCCCGCAATGCCGATCTTGATGGTCTGGGCGAAGGCAGCGCCCTGCAGGACGCTGACGGAGAGCAGAATCCCCAGCGAAACGCCCATCCAGTGAGTTAACCTGTTCATTCGGTCTCCTTTGCCGATGTGATGAGGTGAATCATAATCAGCGTGGTCCTGATACGGATCGGGAATAACACGTATCGCAGCGGGGCGGAAGCGCGTGCGTGACGCCTCCTACCCCGATAGGGGGGCCGTTCCACATACGCAACTCGTTGGGAGCCGATCTACCTCGGGGCGCTCCCCATGAAAACGGGCGCTGGCTGCGGGTTAGCGAGCCGGCTCCCTCATTGTCGCTCGTGGATGACGGACAATCCCTTCGCAGGCTGTCCGACCTTGTCAAGCCTGTCAAGATGAAAATCCTTTTCGATATCCCACCACGCCTGAAATGTTGGGCGAAATGAAGCTGACGGTGCAACGCTGCTGCTGGCGATCAATCGAAATGCCAGGTCGGTGCGGCATCTTGGAAAAATGCCTCCCTGGCCCTGGCTGCGTCCTGGCTGCGTCCGGTCAGGGCCAGCGCGTAGTCGTCCATGTGGAACACGGAGTGGTCCAGCGCGTGCACCATGGCGTTGATGGAGGCCTTGGTCATCTCCACGGGCAGGGGCGGTTGTCGCAATACTTTATCCGCCAGGCGCTGGGCCGCCGCCAGCAGATCGTCGTCGGGCACGACCTGGTTGAAATAACCGTACGCCTGCAATGTATCCGCGTCGTACATCTCCCCGAACATGATCATCTCCTTCGCCCGTGATGGGCCCACCAGATGCACGAAGTTGGGCAGCGCGTTCCAGGAAAGGGACACGCCCAGGCTGGCTTCGCGCACACTCACTTTCACGCTACGCGTAGCGATGCGGAAGTCGCAGGCGGTGGGAAAGCACGCGCCACCCCCAATGGCGTGGCCATGGACGGCGGCGATGGTAACCGGGGGCAGTTGCCGCAGGGACTGGATGGCCCGTGTGCCCAGGCGCGAGCGATACACCACGTCGCGCAGCGCCGCCCCGTGCACGAGGCCCTCCTTGAGATCCGCCCCCGCACAGAAGCTGGCGCCTTCGCCCCGCAGGATCACCACCCGGCAGTCCGGCTGGTTGCCCAGATAGGCGCAGGCGGCGTTGAGGTCGATCAGCAGTTGGGTGTTGACCGCATTGCGCACCTGGGGCCGATTCAATACCAGATGGCGCAAACTGCCGTCGCCTTCCACGGATACGGTTTCCCATTGCATGATGGTTCGCTCCTCCTCTGAATGTGCCTATCGCGGGCGGCATGCGGCCGGTGGCTAACCGCGTGGCGCGGCCGCCGGTTGCGACGCGGGGGTCTCCCGCGCCGTCTGCACAAAGCGGAGCACGTTTTCGAACGGCGTCTCCGGCAGCAGGCCGTGGTTCAGGTTGAGGATGTGGCCGCGCCCCCCAGCCTCGGCCAGGCAGGCCTTCACCGCCGCTTCCACGTCGGCGGGGCTGCCTTCGGCCAACAGCCTGGTGTCCACATTACCCTGTACCGCCACGCGACCTCCACCCATGGCCAGCATTTCGCGCAACGATGTGTCGCGTCCCACGCTGAGGACGGCCGCGCCACTTTTCAGCATCAGGTCCGGAAAGGGGCTGTCACGCACGAACAGGATCGCGGGCAACTGCGCGCGCAGCCCGGCAAAGATGCGCTCGTGACTGGGCTGCACGAAAGCCTCGTACGCGTCACGCGGAATCTGGTTGCCCACCGACTCGAACAGTTGCACGGCGTGCACGCCCGCCTCCCCCTGAAAGTTCAGATAATCGATGGTCATGGCCGTGAGCCGCTCGAGGAGCCCGCCAAACACCACCGGCTGCTCCCGCAGCAGGGCGAGCGTGTGGGGCATTCCCTCGCCAGGGCTTTGTCCCTCGATCAGGAATGCGGCCAGGGTGAATGGCGCACCGGCGAACCCGATCACCGGCAGCGCGCCGTCCAGCTCGCCCAATACCCCCCGTATGGAATCGGCGATGAACCCCAGAGCCCGGTGAGGGTCGTATGGCTGCAACGCAGCCACGTGATCCCGCGTCCTGAGCGGCTCTGCGAGCCGCGGGGCTGGCGTAAATTGGAATACAGCGCCCAGGGGCTCAAGTGGGGTAAGAATATCCTGGAAGATGATGATCGCGTCCACACCGAATCGCCTGGGCAGCAGAGAGATGCGCACCGCGTGCTCGGGCGAGCGGAATAAGTCGAACAGTGAAAGCCCTGCTCTTTCCCGGTAAGCGCGGTATTCGGGGTCTGAACGGCCCGCCTGCCGCATCATCCAAACCGGCGCCCGCGGTACCGGCTGGTGATTGATCGCGCGCAGCAACAGGTCGTTTTGCAGAGGCGGAACGCGAGAAGCCAAGGGGCCTCTTCAATCGGCAACTTTTTTGCCGGAAATTTCGTTTAAAATAGTGCCGACCTGAACGATACAATCCCGGCGGCGGAACGGGACTGACGCCCAGTCTGAGGACCCCGACCTCCGCCGCAAAATGCCCGACGGGAACGGGTCGGAAGATACGCCTGAACTTTCGAACCGAAAGCGGGTAGTCGCGCTCTAAACAACAAATGATAATTCTCGGGCACGTCTGCTACCTCAACGCGAACCGGTCCAAGTTGGCAAGCCCGGAGCAATGAAGCGACAATGAAAGGCAAAGACATCACTGAAGAGGAGTTGAAGGCTGCCATCCGCAAATTCCTGCAATCAGGCGGAATTATCCAAAAATTGCCGGACCAGAGACTGGCGTCCGACCGCATGGTGGGCAGGAAATGGAACAACTCCGAAATGGCGGGCGAAGGGGGATACTAAGACCCCAACCTCACAGAATTGCTCCCTAAGCCCCAGGCCGGGCCTCCGCAGGCAGGGTTTTTCCTCCTTTTTTCCTGTCTACCGGCCTGGGGTTTTCTTGTTCCGCTCTCTGCTCCCCCACCGCGCGCATGCCCGCGGTGGGGGAGCACCGCGCGCCGCGGCGCACCACCGCAAAAATATCTCGGCGGCTACGCGCTACTCGATGGCCATCGCATTGGGTGGCGAGCCGACTCCTCCGCGCAGGTTGAGGGGACTGGACGCGAAAAACGCCAGATAGGTACCGTCCCGCGCGCAGTCCTCGGCCAATGCTTCCAGGTTGAACAGCTCGCCCAAGGTGAGGCGCAGTCGCGGGATGCCCAGATGCAGGCTGGGCCTTTCTGGCTGCAGTGGCCACACCTCCACGGTGGGCGTGTCGCCGGCAACCGCGGCCAGCCGGTTGTCCCAGATGAAGGCCCACATGTCCTCGTCGCCGGACAGCCCGGAGAATGTGCGCGGGCGAAGCACGGCATCGCGCGTTTCCGGATCCGGCGCTCCCAAAAAAAGCTCCAGCCGCACCAGCAATGTGTCCCCCGGCTGCAGGGTAACGCCCTGGGCGGACAGACAGGCCCCAAGCTCGTCGGCGCTGACGACCTGCTGCGTGTTGGGATGCCAGGCGCGCCCGGTATTGGCGAAATGCCGGGGCAGGTCCGCCAAGACGGCCCGACCCGCGATGCAGAACTCCGCCATATTCTCGATGCCGTTGCGGGTGCCTTCGCCGCCGGTGATCTGCTGAGGCTGCACGGCGTTGTAGAACCCGTGGCGAGGGTCGCCGATGTGGGTCAGCCCATCCCACTGGCTGGATCCCTGCAGGTAGAACGAATCCAGCCTGTCGTCGCGCACGGGCAATCCGGCCGTTTCGCGGGCGTCGATGGTCTGGACGGGCGCGCCGCGCCACTGATGTGCGTCTGGATTCACCACCGCATAGGGCACGTGCAGCGGCAGATCGAGGTTGAAGCGCGCGCCGCGTCGGATCAAGCCCGCCGCTGCCTGGACAGTGCCCTCCGTAATGTTGTTGAGGGTGCCGAGCTGATCCTCCTCGCCCCACACGCCCCAGGCGAGCGGCAGGCCGGTCTCCGCGGGGCGCTGCAGTTGTGCATAGTCCGGTAAGGAGTCCATGGTGAGTTTCCTTCTGGCGCGGCGCCATGACCAGGCGCGTTGGACGGCGGCGCTGTCGCCGTGCGGGCGGCAAACGTTGCATCGTGCGCACCCGTTTGCCGGGGCATTATGGTATGGGTCGGGTACCGGGTGCGCATGCGGCGTGGATGGAGTCTAAGCCAAGCCGGTCGGGAAATTCAATACGGGCGGCAGCCTGCAAAAGGGTGTGCCCGGGCGCGCGGCCGCGGCGGGCAGCCGCTTGCCCTGCTTTGCCGGAGAGGAGCGCCATGGCCAGAATCGTATCCTTGCTGCCCAGCGCCACTGAGATCGTGAGCGCGTTGGGCTTTCAGTCGGATTTGGTGGGCCGCTCCCACGAGTGCGACTATCCCGCCGGTGTCGAAGCACTGCCCGTCTGCACCGCGCCAAAGATCGACGTTACGGCCACCAGCCCGGCCATCGACCGGGAGGTGCGGACGCTATTGCGTCAGGCCCTTTCCATCTACGATCTGGACTTGGAGCTCATGCGCGCGCTAAGGCCGGACCTCGTCGTCACCCAAACCCAGTGCGAGGTCTGCGCCGTACCCCTGGCCCAGGTGGAGCGGGCGGTGAAGCAATGCCTCGCCGATGCGGCACGGGTGGTGGCGTTGGAGCCGGTCTCGCTGGAAGCCGTGTGGAAGGATATCGCCCGGGTGGCCGCCGCCCTGGGGAGGCCGGAGCGGGGCAGGCTCGTCATCGGCGAGCTGAGTGGGCGCATGCAGGCCATCGCCGGGCGCGCAGCCGCCATCGGGACGCGTCCATCGCTGGCGTGCATCGAATGGATCGATCC
>JACZVE010000241.1 GCA_022572825.1 SAR324 cluster bacterium | reverse complement strand
GTCACCGGGATGATCGCCACTGTGATGAAGACCATCGGGCGCGAAATCTGGAGATCGGTCTGGGTCTCGTCCAGCAGAAAAAGTGATCCGAACAGCATGCTCGCAACCCCGCCGAAACCCAGAATGCCGAAGCTCGGCACGAACGATTCGGCCACCAGCAACGCGACCCCAAGCAAGATCATGCTCAGCGCGCCGTAGCTGATGGGCAGCATCTGCATCGCAATGAGGGCCAATATCAGCGAAATGGCTCCGGCCACGCCCGGCAAGATCAAGCCTGGGTTCGAGAACTCGATGTACAGACCCAGCACGCCCAGCGCCAACAGGAAAAACACCAGGTTGGGGTTGCTGAGGGTGGTCAGGAAGCTCTGCGAGAAGGTCATATCCAGATCGATCAGGGGCTTGCCGATGGTGGCCAGCGTGATCGTGGTGGATTTGTCCATCCGTATGTGACGTCCGTCGAGCTGCCGCACCAAGTCGTTCAGATCGTCCGCGATGATCTCAATGACCCCCAGATCCTTGGCGCGATCTGCCGTGATGGCCTTGGATTCCCGCACGGCGGCGATGGCCCATTCCACGTTGCGGCCGCGCAACTGGGCGATGGACTCAATGTAGGCGGAGGTGTCGTTGAGCACCTTCTCGTTCATGATCTTATTGTCGTTGCCTCCGAACAGGGACACCGGGTGCGCGGCCCCGATATGCGTAGCGGGCGCCATCGCCGCAACGTGAGAGGCCAGGGTGATCATCGTGCCGGCGGAGGCGCCCCTCGCTCCCTGCGGCGAAATGTACACGACCACCGGCACCTTGGTGTTCAGTATCGCCTGCACGATGTCCCGCGTGGAGCTCAGCAGGCCCCCCGGTGTATCCAGCTGAATAATCAGGCACTCCGCGCCCGACAACGTGGCCTGATCGAGTGCCGAACGGATGTAGCGCGTCGTTCCGCCGGTAATGGCCGAGCTCACCGTGATCACCTGCACCGAGCCCGGGGGGGGCCGCTTTTCGGCGGGTACGACGGTGGATATCAAGGCGAACGACAGTAACAGCAGCAAAATGGATCCACGCATGACGGCCAGCAGCGAAGAGGTTGCCGAATTGTGTCCAGGGTCGATCTTAACAGGAATCCGGCGCCGATGGTATCCAATTGCGACGGGCGGCTAGCGTGTCGAATGGGAAGTTCGTGCAAAATAGGATGCGAGGCGATTGGTTTTGACGGCCCCGGCAAGACCTCACCCCGCCGGACCACCAGGTGCGGTCGCCGCACCGGCCGTATCCGCGAGGATTTCCGTCCCCTCTTCGGGGCCAGGCTTCCCCTCTCCGTAATCGGAGAGGGGGCAGTGTCGGCACTCGCCCGCATTGGATCTCAAACTGAGCGCTCAGCACTGGCCGTGAACGCTGATCCAGCCAACGGCAAACGATCGGGTTACTCTGGGGAACGCTGGCTTGCCGAATATCCGAAAATACCGTCCAGCACCAGTGCGCGATAATCGAGCTGCTGTGCGCTGAACGCTTCGGTCGGCGTGCAGAGGATAGGGGCGTCGGGGGTCGATTGGCGCACGTGTGCCGCCCTCAAGCGCACGAGCTCCAAAAGCGAGATAAACGTGAGGATGACGTCGGCGCGGTCCGCGTCATCGCTGAAAAAATCCTCGAAGAGCAACGGCACGCCACCGCCCAAGCGCTTCAGCATGGCATCCACCTTGTCTTCCACCCGAGTCCGCTCGGGGATGATGTGCAGATCGGCCACCGTCTCCGCCCGTTCCAGCGCGGTGCGAAAGGCCTCGATCAATCCGAACAACGATACCTCTTCGAAATTCTGCTCGCTCTCCCCTTTGGTTTCGGCGTCATGTGGAGGATTACGGGCGAAGACGTCCCGGCCCAGCAAATCGCGATCCGCGAGCTGTACGGCCGCATCCTTGTAGCGCTGATATTCCTGCAGGCGCAGCAACAACATCTCTTCCAGCGTTTCGGGGTCCGGCTCGTCCTCCTCCTGCGACTCGGCAGGCAGCAGGGTCTTGGACTTGATCCAGATCAGGTAGGCGGCGATGGCGAGAAATTCGCCTCCTTGATCCAGATTCACTTCCTGTAGCTGGTCCAGGTAAGCCAGGTAGGGTTCGGTGAGGTCGGCGAGGCGAAGCTCGTTGATATCGAGCTCCTGCTTGCGCACCAGGTGCAACAGCAAGTCCAGGGGTCCGTCGAAGTAGGGCAGATTCACCTGGAGGGGGTCATACATTGCGCGGCACCTCTCCTGTGGCGGGACGGGAACTCAAAGACGGTGGGCGCAAATTGCCGGAAGCGCCGGTGCGCCGCGGTATCGTGTAATGGCCGTGCGTCTGGCGCTATTGCTGATCCTCGCCGGCTTCAGGGGTGCTCTCAGGCTCCGGCTCCGGCCGTTCGGGCAGCCCGAACGATTCGCGCAGCATATTTTCCGCGTCGGCCTCCGGCTGCCGCACCGAATCATAGCGCTCCCGCACGCGCTCAGTGGTCTCCTGCAGTTCTCCCCGCGAATTGATGATGCGGGGCCGGATGAAGACGATGAGGTTGGTCTTGCGCACCTCTTCGCTGGTCGATTTGAAGAGCCAGCCTAGCAGGGGGATATCTCCCAAACAAGGGATTTTGGTTTCCGTATAGACGAGCTGGTCCTGAATCAGGCCCCCGATAGCCACTGTCGTGTTGTTGTCCACGACCACCTGTGTGGAGATCTTTCGCTTCAGGGTAGTGATGGCCTGTTGCTGAATGTTCTGAATGACCTGACGCGCCGCGATGCTGCTGGATTCCTGGTCGATGATCAGGCGCACCTTGTTGTTCCCGGTGATCTGGGGCGTGATTTTGAGAATGATGCCCACATCCTTGAACTCGAATTCGGTCGTCGTCTGCAGATTGGCGCCGGTCACCGTTCTGGTGGAAACCGGTATCACCTGGCTGACGTTGATCTCCGCCTCCTGGTTGTTCAGTGTCAACAACTGCGGGTTGGCGAGCACGTTGACATCCGTATCCTGCGCAGTGGCCTGGATAAAGCCGCTGAACGAGATGAAGCTCTCCCCCGCAAAGGTGATCTCGTCGCCCAGTATGCCGATCGCGGAGCCGGCGCCCCGAGCCAATGCCGTTTCCAGATCGCCGGGCACCGCGTCGGGAAACCCGGCGCCTACGATCCCATCGCTGACTTCCCCGGTCGCCTGCCAGCGCACACCCAACTGGAGGCTTTTCTCCAGGGTGATCTCCATGATCAGCACTTCGACATACACCTGGGGCCGTCGGATATCCAACTGCGCCACCATCGAATCCATCGTCGCGATCACCTCGCTGGGACCGAACAGGATCAGCGCATTGGTGGCCTTGTCGGCCGTCAGGGTCACTTTGCCCAGCTCCGCCCGCGTTGCCTGCTGTTGGGGCTTGCCCTCCTTGGTCACCGGCTTGATGTTGACGTCCCTGAGGATCTTGACCAATTCCGTTGCGTCCGCGTGTTCCAGGAAGTACACCTTCACGCCGCGCTCCTGAACCACGCCGGGAACGTCCAGCGTGGCGATGATCTCCCGGAACTTATCCAGCTGTCTCGGTGTGCCCACCAATATGAGGGTATTGGTGCGCTCATCGGCCACGACCTTAAATTGCGCGGCCCCCGCCGCTTGGCGTGCCTGTTGTGCCGCGGCACGGCCGCGCGCGCGGGCAGCCGGTTGAGCAGTGGGCAGCGCCGCCCCCAGCGTGGTCAGGATGGGCGCCATTTTCAGCGCGGAAGCGAACTTAAGGATAATGACGGCGTACTCGACGTCCGCCGGCGGAACGTCCATGATCTTGATGATGTTCAGGAGGCGTTTGATGTTCGCCTCGGTATCGGACAGCACGAGCACGTTCCCGGGGGCGTAGACGGCGAGTCCGGCGCTTTTCGAGATCAGCGGGGTCAGCGCGGCACGTACCTGATTGGCGTCGGCAAATTTGAGCGGAATAATCTGCGTGAGGAAAAAATTGGTTTCTTCGCCCGGCTCTCCGTCCGGGCGGGTGGGGGAAGGAATGCGTGGAGCGTCCGTCGTCGGCACGACCTGCACCAGCGGACTGCCCGGATGCTGAATGGTGGTAAACCCGTGCATGGTCAGCACGGTTTCGAATATGCGCAGCGCGTCCTGTCGGCTGAATTTCCGTGGGGAAACCAGGGTGATGTTGCCGCGAATCTTCGTCTCGTCCCACACCATCGCCACGTTGAGCGCCGTGGACATGATCTGGAGAAAGTTGACGACGTCGACGTTTTTGAAGTTCATCTCGATCAGATCGGATGAACCGCTTCCCTCGCGCTGCTGGCCCATCGCCGCCGGGGCCAACGCAACGAGCGCCGACAACCACGCCAACGCAGCAAGCGCCGGCAGGTGGCGAACCAACCTGCGGTATGCGCTCATCGATGCACTGCGCACTTTATCCCTTCCCTGGGTTCGATCATGGACACAACGGGTAGTCGGCGAGACTCGCTATCCGGCGCCGGTGGCCGGCGCGTCGGCCGAAAAGGCTACACTCGGTCGGCCGTCGTCGATCCCGCGCTCATCATTCCTTGCTGCCGGTGCGGGCTCGATGTACGACCAACCATTCCGCGTAGCGGTAATCAGCATCCGTCGTTACTTTGATGTTTCCTGCTTCGCCCGCTACCGATAGGAGGGCAATGCCTTCCCCCGCCAGAACCCTCGCTGGGACCGTCTGCGGGACCGCCTCCAGCCCTGCTTTCAATGCTGCTTCTAACAACTGTGCATCATCCGTACCGCGCCAGCCCTTTTCCTGTGCGGCGAGATGTGCCTCCCACAACGCTTCCCAATGAAAGCCCTGCGGCGTTTGCGTAAGGAACAGGTTGGCACGTTCCACCACTTCACTGCGGCCGCCCTCGATGCGGCGCACCGTATCGGTCACGGGCAAAACGGGCACCACGCCCTGCGCCCGCGGCAGCGCGGCCAGCACGCGATCGATCAGCGCGTGTGTGCAGAACGGCCGCGCACCGTCATGAATCAACACCCAATCGGGCGGATCGCCCGCCAGCGCTTGCAGACCGTTGCGCACCGAATCCTGCCGCCGCGCTCCACCCGCTATCCACGCCACGAGCTTGCTGCGCGCCTCGCCGGGAGGAAAACACCGCTCCAGGGCCGCGTGGTCCTCGCCGCGGACGATGACCCCAATGCGCTCCACGCGGGGATGCGTCTGAAACGCCCGCACGGCATGCCGGATCATCGCTTCTCCCCCCAGCGGCAGGAAAATCTTGTTTTCCGGTCCGGTCATGCGCTGCCCGCTGCCCGCTGCCGCAATCAAGGCATGCACGCGTGGCCGCCGCGTGATTTTCCGTGTCGTGGCGGGAGCACTCATTGCCGCCTCTGCAACTCCAGGTTATTCACTCGAAATTTGGCCACCGGCCGCGCGGACCGGAGCCCGACTAGCTTGTGATTTATCCGAAGAAAAGCAAATGCGGGGGAAGAATCGTGCGACTCGCAAGCGATTCGTCTCCCCGCACCCCCCGAATATTGAGG
>JACZVE010000240.1 GCA_022572825.1 SAR324 cluster bacterium | reverse complement strand
ACAGCGCCCACAGGCCATGAAAGCCGACCAGCCACGAGAGTGCCCCGCCGCCCGCAGTGTGGCACTTTTCCCGTGAATGGGTCACAGTTGGAGGGCGGTACACAACGCCGAGCGCCGCCGGAGGGCTGCCACGGGAAGGGACACGTCGGCGCCCGGATTGCCTCGGGGTGCCAGCGCCGATGGGGCGTGCCGTCAGCGAAGTGAACCTGGATAGGGCTGTCATCACGCGGTGACCGCCGATGACCCTCTCGCAAGCCGGAACTCCCGCACCATGGCGCGCAGGACGTAAAAGTGCGTCAGCAGGAACAGCGGCACCACATAGACCGGGATCATCAGAAACGGGTAGAACGCCGCGAAGGGCGCGTTGGCCGTCAGCATGGTGAGGCCGAGGTAGAGCACCACGGCGAAATCCAGCAAGCCCACGAGGCTGAACACCGCCAACGCCGTCCAGGTCACGGCCGGGCGCGCCTTCAATACGATCAGCAAGGCGGCCAAGCCGCCCAGGATGCCGGCGGCGATGTCCCCGTATCCGCCCTCCAGACCAACCGCGGCCGGAATGGCGTCCATCTCGTAGAATGCCAGGAAGAAGATTCCGAACAGGATCCGCAGGCTATGAAAACCGGCCAGCCAGGAGAGTGGGACGGCGTCCAATATCCGCGTGAACCCCGGCCGGGATAGCAGCGCGACGCCGATGGCGACCGGCAGGGCCATGGCTATGACCAGATTGGGCAGGCCGAGATCGTTCCGCCATGGCCCCATCAGACCATTGGATACCACCCAATAAGCGAGCCCGTACCAAAGCGCGAGCAACAGGGCGAGCCTGAATTGCGAGCCGCTGCCTCCGGTACCCGCGGCCTGGCCGCGCTCGTTGCCGACGGCGAAGATCGCCCAATAGACGGCGCCCGTCAGCGCCGTGAACAAGACGATCAGACCCGCCAGGTGCTGAGGAAAGAATCCGGTTTCCATGATGTACCTCCCTTGATTGGGGTTGATTATTATCATTCACGTGCATATGCACGTTTCCTGCGCAAAAAAAATTTCTCAGCCATGCCGATAGCCAGGCCGAAAAACCTCCCGTGCAGCGGCAAGGTCGGTCAGCAGCCTGTCCAGGCGGGGCTCGGCGAGTCTCTCCGCAATCGAGTTTTGCGCGTTTTCCCAATAGGGGATCGCCGCCTGCAATGCGGCCCTGCCCTCTTCGGTGAGGGAAATCTCGTGCACCCGCGAATCCGCTCCGGCCGCCATCCGGATCAGCCCCCGTTTTTCCAGGGGCCGCAGGTTGCGGGTGAGCGTGGTGCGATCCATCACCAGCTTTTCGGCAAGTTGCGTGACACCCACCGGTTGCCGGGGCGCCAGCGTGGCCAGCAGGGAAAACTGGGTCGCCCGCAGGCCCGTGGGGCGCAAATGAGCGTCGTAAGCCTGTGTCACCACGCGGGCCGTCTTGCGCAGGTTCAAACAGGCGCAGGCGGCCGGATCGCGCTGGCCGGTCTCGTTTCGGGTACTCATGTCTTAAGGTGTATATACACTTATATTGCATGTCAAGGGGAATTTTCGGCCATCGCGGGTTAGGATGCGGGAGCGGAGACCGGAGATTGCGGCGGTGGGCGTGCTCTCCCATGAGCCTCCGCAGCATGTCCACCGCTTCGATGATCACCGCAAGGCCGTTTAGCCCGATCACGGCCAGCAGGCCGGCCGAAGCCGGCGCAGTGGCCCGTCCCTCCGGGTCTTGCGAGTCATCCCTCAAGAACGGGGGGAATAATTTGTCAAGGTCAGCTGTTTGGACTATTGGGGGAAGGCGAACCCGAATTCTCAAGAAATGACCAGCAAGTCATAATCAGGAGGAAACCATGAAGCTAGCAGCAATGATGGCGACTCTTTCCGTTGCGCTGCTGATTCCGTTCAGCGCATACGCCTTTGAGTGCCCGAAGCATTTCAAGGCAGCTCAGCAGGCCATCGACAAGGTGACCCAGGACATGAAGGGCATGGAGATGATGCCCAAAGAGCAGGTAGCGCTGGCGCATGCCCTTCTGGACGACGCCAAGACCTGGCTGAAGTCGGCGAAACACAACCACGAGAAGCCGCAGGGGCTGTATGACCACGCCCGCGCCATTGCAAAAGCGGATGCAGCCCGCGGCTCCGCGCTGGCGGCGGACCTCCTGCACTTCCGCTACATGCAGATGATGAAAAAGTAGCCCCATCGACATGCCGTTTGGCGCGCGTCATCGAATCGTCCGCCCTGGCATTGCCAATGGGCTTAGCAATAGGGAGAAAGCCTTGAATGGGGGATGGGCCGCAAGGGCAGCGCTGATCGTTGCGATCCTCTGGGTGCTGATTGGAAGTACGGCACCGTACGGGGCGGACAGGAGCGAGCCCGATATCCCGGGAACGGCGGCCGATGCGGTTTCGCTCGGCCGCGACCTGGACGGCGACGGCGACCCGGATGAAGTGCACATTCGCCTCGAGGTCATTGAGGTCCAGGAGGAGGTATACCCGGGCAAGCTGGTTACCTTCTGGGTTTTCGCGCCGGCAGGTCGGGGGATGGTTTCGCCCGCACGCGCGCCGAGCCCCACCATCCGCGTGGAGGAAGGGGACCGGGTGCGCATCACCCTGGAAAACACGCACTATTTCCCCCACACGATTCACCTTCACGGGACGATCCATCCCAATGCGATGGACGGGGTGCCGGATATTACGCAACCGGCGGTCAAACCCGGCGAAGCCTTCACCTACGAGTTCATCGCCAGAAATCCCGGCACGCACTTTTACCATTGCCACGTGCAGCCGGACGTTCATGTGCTGATGGGGCTGGTGGGCATGCTGATCATCGAGCCGAACCGGCCTGACAACCATTTCAGGCACCTCATCCCCGGCGCGGGGCGCATCGCCGATCTCGCCAAAGCGACGATGGAGCGCTACGAAAAGGAGTATTCACTCGTCTATATGGAGATCGACGACCGGCTGCACCGAATTCCTACCGTCTATAAGGACCCGCGCGAAATTGAGAAACGGATGCACCGCGATTACGACTCGGCACGACGAAAGCCAAACATCTTCATGTTGAACGGCCGCTCGTTTCCCTTCACGCTCCGCGACACGCCGATAGAAGTGGCTTCCGGCGAAAGGGTGAGGCTGAGGGTTCTGAACGCCGGGGCTCGGACGATTCGCCTGCACACTCATGGCCATCATCCGACGCTCACTCATCTGGACGGCTACCCGGTTCCGGAAGGAATGCGCTACACGCGGGACGTGTTCACCATCGGGCCCGCGCAGCGCGTCGACCTGGAATTAAAGACGGGAAAAGACGAGTACTACGCCTCCGGGCCGGGAGTTTGGTTGATGCACGACCACACGGAGCGCGCTACCACCAATAACGGCATCAGTCCCGGCGGCGACATCACGACCATTGTGTACGAGGGGTATCTTGGCGAGGGTGGCCTTCCCAAGGTTGCGACCAGCCTCGACCGGTTCTTTGATCCGGCCTACTACAAGGGCGAAGTGCCGGTGTTCAATCCTGAAATCTTCCATGTGGCCCGCGAGGAGTACGAGTACGGCTGGGAAGAAGTGGAGGAAGAAGTTGGATCATTTTATCCGGTACGGGATACCTCTGGTAACGAGCAACCGCGCAAGGACCTTCTGGAGAGCCATCGAATTATTGCCGCCTCGTGCAAGCAGCCACGGAGTTTCCGGCGCATCCACATAAAGGGGGGGAGCCGCTTTGCCCGCCAAGGCGAGGTGTTTGTCTTTGAGCCCGGAGTGATCCACGCGGAGCCGTGCGAGACCGTGGAAATAGTGTTGGAAAACACCGATGAAGTCCGTCACGCGCTTATGATCCCAGGCCTCAACCCGATGTTCACCCTGGAGTTTCGCGGCCCCACCACACAGATCGCCCGCTTTGTGACACCTGACCGCGACGTGACGCTCGAATTCCACTGCCACGTGCCGACTCATGAGGAGATGGGGATGCACGGTCTGCTCATCGTCGGTCGCGGTAGCCCGCCCGAGACGACCGCAGGGCATCGCCTTCCTTCGACCCTACAACCCACAACCGAGCCGGAGGCACGACGTCTCTATAAGGGCCTGGGCGTTGTGATTTCCGTCGACGCGCGCGCGGGCCGCATCGTTGTCGACCACGAGGAGATCAAGGACTTCATGGCTCCCATGGTCATGAGCTATCAGGTCATTCCGGCCAGACTGCTGCAAGCGATTTCAGCTGGCGATAAGGTGCGATTTACGATCGACGCGGGGCAAAGGGCCATCGTTGAGGTGGAACCGATAAGATAGCGCCGAGCTACTTCACCCCCGCCCCCGCGGTGGAGCCGGTCGAGCGCGCCGACGCTACCGTCTCGGCCTAGATTGTCCCTTCCAGGTGACTATTCTCCCAATTCTTGATCTCGAGCAGCAGGCGCTTGCCGGCCGTCTCGTCGGCAAAGGTGCACGATACGCGGTACACGCCCACCCCGGCCGTCTCCTCGCCGGTTTCCTGCTGTATATCCACCACCGTCGCCTCCACGGTTATCCCCTCCAGCGAGATCTGCACGGTCTGTTCAATGCGATAGGGCGTGTCGCTGTGAAAGGCGATGCCGGAGGAAGACAGGTTGATCAGGAAGACCCAGGGGTCCGAATCCACCTGCAGGTCGGCCGAATCCACCTGCACCCGCAGATGCCGCCTGCGCTCCCGCGCGCTTTGGCGCTCCTCCGCCTCGCCGGTTAGCCGGCTATGTTCCAACAATTGCTCATAGGTCTCTTCCAGCTTGTCGTTTGCCATGCCTGCACTCGAAAATCTGTTAAACCATAGTATTGCGGCTAGCACTTATCGTCGATTAAACGCAAACCGATGCCGCAGGGGAACCAATGCGAGCGCCGCGGCAGTCATGTCCCCCCAAGCCGCTCTCCGACAGAGGTTGGGATTGCTGGCATTGGAAGCTAACCGTTTGTTTTCGTAAAATTAATTTCCGCGCGGGGATCCCTGCTCCCCTGCGACTGTGCTCGGAATAGCCTGCCGGGGAGAAACGCGCGACTCGTACGTGTTTCAGAGGAGCAGCGCGCGACTCGCACGCGGTGCGCCCCTGTTTGGTGGAGTCGTACATATAACGCGAAATAGAGTCATTTGGCACCAGCACACTTTGCCGGCAGGCATTGATCGGGTTATAACCCGGAGAACGGCGCCTGCCGACCCCCGGAAATCCAGTATAACAGCGGATTGATTGGCCATGCGAAAAACAACCGAGTTGCGAACCCTCATCGAAGGGGAAGCGATCCTGATCGCACCCGGCGCTTATGACCCCTACCTGGCCAAATGTGTGCAACTGGCCGGTTTCGAGGCGGTCTACATGACCGGCTCCGGGGTTTCCCACTCCGTGCTGGGGATGCCGGATCTGGGCCTGCTCACCTTCTCGGAGATGGTGGAGCGCGCCAGCCGCATTGCCGACGCCACGGACATTCCGCTCATCGCCGATGCGGACACCGGCTCCGGCCACGCCCTCAACGTGATGCGTAC
>JACZVE010000008.1 GCA_022572825.1 SAR324 cluster bacterium | reverse complement strand
GCAATAAGAAAAAACCCTGCGCAAGGTCACCAATTGGGACTTGCGCAGGGATTCAGCAGGACGGGTGAAGTGCCCTGGGGAGACTGTCTTGGCTTTGCCGTCCGCCCCGCACTCGCAAGTTCGACTGCGAACTCGGCGAGTTATTTGGCCTCCATCGCCCAGGCCCCTTGTCCCGGCAGAGCCGTGAAGAGCTGCACGTGGGCGACGCTCCCCATCGGACCCGGACTGGGGCCATAGGTCTTGCCATCGCTATGATAGGCGATCGCAAGCATGGCCACGATCGAACCCGAGCCCAGTTGCAGGCACGGCTTGAAGCTGGCCTGGAAGCCGGCGCCCCCATTTGCGTCGGCGGTGAAGATGTTCTGCGTGCCGGCGAGATCTCCGAGGGGCAAATCCAGCGTGGCGAACGCGCAATCCTTGCAGCCCATATGCGGCACCGCGGCATAGGCGTACCACATCGTATAGAGGCCATTGGGCACCAGCTTTTGGAACGAGGCGCTGAGCATACCTTCCCCGTTTCTGCAGGTATAGGAAGCCGTTCCGGTGCCGGATAGCCACTCACCCAGCGTGAATCCCAGCTTCTTGCCTCTCTTGTAAGGCCCGTTTTGCCCGGGATCGAATGGGGCGTGATGCACCGGTGACCGCGTGGAGTACACGGGGGCATTCATATAGGTCTCCTTTTCCTCTTTCGTCACGCGGGAGACCATCCGCGAACCCTTCTTCTTTTCCACGTACACATCCTGCTCGATCATGCCGGCCTTCAGGTGATCGACGAACTGCAGCCCGGTGATCGTCATTTCACTTTGCTGCGCCAAAGCGACCGCGGCCAGCAGGAAGGTGGGCATTATGGCCAAAGCGCATCTTACCATTGGACCTTTCATGATTCTTTCCTCCCTTCAGTGGATGAAATCGGCGTTGATCGGTGAGGTATGCACCCGCTCATCGGTCGCCTGGAGCGCTACCCGCCCAATCGACCCGGTTCTTAATTGCCGGACTTTTGCTGGATGAAACTTCCTGCGACTGCCGAAAGCGCTCTTCAGGTTCCGATACCACATAACGGGGACCGGAATCCACTCCGGATCCGTCGCCATCCCTTGCAATGCCAGGACGCCTCCCAGTGGAGTGGGATTGGCGTGCAATGACGAATGCCCGCCTCCGGTATGGCCAGTACGTGCCTCAGCCCGTCCTCGCCATGGGCTCCGGCGGCGGGGCCTGCTGCCCGCGGATGAGCTGTCCGCAGGCGGCCTGGATGTCCTGGCCCTTGGAGATGCGCAGCGTGGCCAGCACGCCCCGGTCGAGAAGAATCTGCTGGAAGGCCCGTACGTGCGCCGGTGGTGGAGCACGATAGGGGCTGCCGGGGTAGGCATTGAAGGGAATCAGGTTCACCTTGCACTTCAGGCCGTGCAGCAGGCGCACCAGTTGCCGGGCGTCCGCCAACCCGTCGGTGACCCCTTCCATGAGAACGTACTCGAAGGTGATGCGGTAGCGGTTCCCGGCAGGCACCTCGCGGCAGGCATCCAGCAAAGCAGCGATATTCCAGCGCTTGTTGACGGGCATCAGGCGGGTGCGCACCGCGTCCGTCACGGCGTTGAGCGACACGGCCAGGTTGGCGCGAATTCCGTCGCGAGCGAAGCGGCGAATGGCCGGCGCCAGCCCGCAGGTCGACACCGTGAGGCGCCGTGCCGAAAGGCCAAAGCCGTTGTCCTCTTGCAGGATCTCCAGCGCCCGCACCAGATTGTCGTAGTTGTGCAAGGGCTCGCCCATCCCCATGAACACGATATTGCGGATCCGTTTGCCCGGCTCGAGGGCCCGCCCCGCTTCCACCGCCTGCTGCACGATCTCGCCCGTGCCGAGATTGCGCTCCAGGCCCATCCTCGCGGTCGCGCAAAAATCGCAGCCCATGGCGCACCCCACCTGCGTGGAAACGCAGAGAGTGTAATGGGTGTTGTTGGGCATCAGCACGGTCTCGATCTGCCGCGCGTCGGCCAGGCGAAAGGCGAACTTGACCGAGCCGTCGCTCGACTGGCGCCGTGAGGCGGTGGCCAGCCCTCCCAGGTGGAAGTGGGCGGCCAGCTCCGCCTGCAGTGCCTTGGAGACATTGGTCATCTCCTGGAAGCCGGTAATTCCCCGCGGATAAAGCCACCCGAAGACCTGCCGGGCCCTGAAAGGTTTTTCCCCGTGGCCGGTCATCCATTCCGTCAGGGCGGCCAGGGTGTAGTCCTTGATGTTCTCCATCGGCACCGCAAACTCAGGCATCGCCGGCGCCGTCCTGCGCGGAGCCGGTCAGGATTGTACCGATCGCCTCGCCCATCCGTACCGGGTCGCCCGGCTGCAGCACATGCAGCGTCACCTCCCCGGGCCGGCCCAGCAGGATTACGGTGGATCCCAGTTCGAACCAGCCCAGCTCCGCGCCCCGCGTGAGGGGATAGGGCGGCTGCAGCTCGGCGCTGAAGGCACTGGCGCCCGGCCGGTTGGTGGTGTGGGGATGATAGACCACCTTGACGCTGCCGACAATCGTCGCGCCGACAGCGACCAGCGCCACCTCGCCGAATGCGGTGCGAATGAAGGTGACGATGCGCTCGTTGCGGGCGAACAGGTCGGGTACCTGTTGCACGCCCCGCGGCCCCACCGTCCACAAGTCGCCGGGAATGTAACAAAAGCGCGTCACCTCGCCCGCGCAGGGGCTGTGGATACGATGGTAATCCCGTGGGCTGAGATACACCGTCAGCGCGGTGCCCCCGTCGTAGGCCTCCCAGCCGGGGGCCTCTCCCAGCAGGGCCGCCAGGCTGTAAGCATGCCCCTTGATCTGCAGCAGCCGGCCTCGTGCGATCGCACCGCGCTCGATCACCGTCCCGTCCACCGGGCAGACCAGGGCCGCCTCGTCCACCGCGACGGGCCGCGCTGCGGGGCGCACGGCGCGGGTAAAAAAAGCATTAAAGGTGAGGTGGCCGCCCGGCGGCGTGACGAACTGGGACATGTCGATACGAAAGGCGGCGATGTAGACGCGGATCACCGGCTGCAACAGCCAGCGCGGCAAGGCAATGGAGGCCAGCCAGCCCAGCAGCCGGCTGAAGGCGCGCTTGGGAAACCAACGGAATAGGCGGTAATACATGAGGATGAATCGCGGGCGCTGCCGAGGGTCGCAGCTGGCAGCGCCCGGAGAGGTTCCGAGCGCGGGGCGATCAGCCCGCCGGCGCGCCGGCCTGCAGCAGAGCGCGCAAATATTCGCCATCGACGGTTTCGTACTCGATCAGCCGCTTGGCGAGGGCATGGAGTTTGTCGATGTGGTCGGACAGCAGGCTCTTGGCCTTCTGATAGCCGAGCTTGAGGATTTTATGCACTTCTTGGTCGATCAGCTCCGCGGTATCCTCGCCATATTTGCGATCCAGCCCGATATCGCGGCCCAGGAAGTGCTGCTCATCGCCGGCGGACAGGGTGACCGGGCCGATGACTTCGCTCATACCCCACTGGGTGACCATATTGCGCGCAACCTTGGTCGCCCTATGGAAGTCGTCGCCCGCCCCGGTCGTCACGGCGGCTTCGCCGAAGATCAGTTCCTCGGCAGCCCGGCCCCCCATGGCGACCGTGATGGAGGCAATCAGATATTCGCGATCCTGGTTGTGCAATTCCTCCTGTGGCATGAAGGAAGTCATCCCCAATGCCTGGCCGCGGGGAACAATGGTCACCTTGTGCACCGGATCCGACTTGGGCAGCAGGCTGCCCACGATGGCGTGCCCGGCCTCGTGGTAGGCGGTGTTGTTTTTCTCCTTTTCCGTCATCACCATGGTGCGGCGCTCGGGGCCCATCATCACCTTGTCGCGCGCCCACTCCAGATCTTCCAGCATGACGGACGGCTTGTTTTTGCGTGCCGCATACAGCGCGGCCTCGTTGATCAGGTTGCGCAGGTCGGCCCCGGAAAAGCCCGGGGTGCCCTTGGCGATGGTGGTGAATTCCAGGCCCTCGGCCAGCTTGACCTTGGCCGTGTGGATGGCCAGAATGCGCTCGCGGCCCCGCACGTCGGGCAGGGGCACGGTGACGGTGCGGTCGAAGCGGCCCGGCCGCAACAGGGCGGGATCCAGCACGTCCACGCGGTTGGTGGCGGCCATGACGATCACGCCCTCCATGGTATCGAATCCATCCATTTCCACCAGCAGTTGGTTGAGCGTCTGCTCGCGCTCGTCGTGCCCGCTACCCAGGCCCGCCCCCCGATGGCGCCCCACGGCGTCGATCTCGTCGATGAAGATAATGCAGGGAGCGTTCTTGCGCCCCTCCTCGAACAGGTCGCGCACCCGGCTCGCCCCCACGCCGACGAACATCTCGACAAAGTCCGAGCCGCTGACGGTGAAGAAGGGCACGTCGGCCTCGCCGGCCACGGCGCGGGCCAGCAGCGTCTTGCCTGTGCCGGGCGGCCCGATCATCAGCAGCCCCTTGGGAATCTTGCCGCCCAGCTTGCGAAACCGTTCCGAGTCTTTCAGGAACTCGATGGTCTCCACCAGGTCTTCCTTGGCCTCCTCCACCCCCGCTACGTCGGCGAAGGTGGCCCGCCGGCTCTTGTCGTCAACACGGCGGGCACGGCTCTTGCCCAGCGAGAAAAGCCGGTTGCCCCCGCCCTGCATGCGCCGCATGAGGAAGATCCAAACCGCGATAATGAGGATGAACGGTCCCCAATGGAGCAATATGGACAGGTACCAGGGATTGGCCTGGTCAGGCTGCACGGTAATCTTGACGTCGTTGGCCTCGAGGGTGGCGATGAGTGTCGGATCCTCGGGGATGTTGACCAAGAACAGCGTGCCGTCCAAGCGGTCGCCTTCCACATGGCTGCCGGATATGACCACATTCATGATCTGTCTGTTTTTCACTTCCTCCAGGAAGGCGCTGTAGAAGATCTCCCGGGGAGCGCTGCGCCTGCTGGTCAGCACGTTCATGAGGATGATCGCCATCACGATGACGACCAGTCCGATCATGAAATTCTTGTTGCGCGGATTCACGCCTCCTCCCACGATTTGCGATGCAAAATTGCTGGCGTCGAATGGGTCTTCGGCGGGGCGGTTCAAACCGAAGCGCCGGCGCTGTGGTTGGCCGAGGCAGACCACCAGTCCAACCCGAATCCCGAGAATATTGGCTTTGACTCCATGATAAGTTTGCCCCCGAATGAAGTCAAATGCACGCGGGTCGCCGGTGATGTATCAGAAGCGCGCCTCAGGTGAACTTGCGGAATGCCACCACGGCATTGTGGCCGCCGAAGGCGAAGGAGTTGGATAAGACGGCCTGCAATGGCACTTCGCGGGCCGTGTGGGGCACATAGTCCAGATCCAGCTCCGGATCCGGGTCGTCCAGATTGATGGTCGGCGGGATCGCTCCGGAATGCAGGGCCAGCACCGATGCCACTGCTTCCAGCCCTGCAGCGGCGCCGAGAGAGTGACCCACCATGGATTTGATGGAGCTCACCGGCACCGCCGCGGCGTGCTCGCCCCAGACCTGCTTGATGGCCTCGGTCTCCATCGCGTCGTTCAGCGGCGTCGAGGTGCCGTGGGCGTTGATATAGCCCACGTCCTCCGGGTTTAGCCGCGCATCTTCCAGGGCCAGCCGCATTGCACGCACGGCCCCCAGGCCTTGGGGATGGGGCGCGGTGAGGTGGTGCGCGTCGGCGTTGACGCCGTAGCCGGCCACCTCCGCCAGAATCTCCGCGCCGCGCCGTTTGGCATGGGTCAGGCTTTCCAGCACCATCACGCCCGCCCCCTCGGCCAGCACGAATCCGTCGCGATCCCTGCTGAATGGGCGGCTGGCCCGTTGCGGGTCGTCGTTGCGGGTGGAAAGTGTGCGGAGCTGGTGATACCCGTCCAAGGTGAAGGCGGACATGGTGGACTCGCTGCCGCCGGCGATCATGACGTCCGCACGGCCCAGTCGAATGAGGTCCAGGGACGTGCCGATGCTGTGGTTGCCGGTGGCGCAGGCGGTGGCGATGCACAGGTTGGGGCCGCTGAAGTTGTGCTGGATGGCCACCATTGCCGAGGCCATGTTGGGAATGATAATCGGCACGGTGAGCGGATGAAAGCGTCCCGGCCCCTTTGCCAGGAACTTCTCGTACTGCTGCTCCAGGAACGGCTCGCCGCCGATGCCCGAACCGATGCAAACCCCCACCCGCTCGGCCCTCGGCCCGGGCCCCTCCATGTCCCCGGCATCGATGCCGGCCTCGCGCAACGCCTGCTCCGCGGCATCGTAGGCAAACTGGGCAAAGCGGTGCATACGCTTGCCCAGTCTGGCATCGAACCGGAAATCCTTGACCTCTCCCGCGATGCGCACGGCAAGGTTGGATGCATCGAAACCGGCAACGGGTGCAATGCCGGAGGTGCCGGCAGTCAATGCCTGCCAGAAGGAGGCCACGTCGTTGCCAACGCAGGATACGACGCCCAAACCCGTGACCACCACGCGTTTCATGCGAACCCTCGCGTTGCTGAGTGGTGCTCCCTGTCGATCATGGCAGGTGCGGTGCCCCGTCGCTGCCTGTGGCTGAACGGCACCCCGCCGCCGTGCCGCCTTCCCGCTACGCGCGCCTCGCGCTGATTGCCCCCGCGGCCACGCGCATCTCCGGCCGCCGCGTCCCGCTACGCCTCGGCAGTGGCGCGGCTTCGCTGCGATCTTATGGAATCTCGCCCGTCTTTGCCATCACCAGTCGTGTCGACACACCCTCTGCCCGCAACGCGGCGGTCAACTGCTCCCACGCACCGGCTCCGGTTGGGCCACTGCGCCGCATCACGCGGGATGGGGCAGAATCGCCATGCAATCGCCGAAGCTGAAAAAGCGATATCGGTGGGCGATGGCCTCACGATACGCCGCCAAAAGCCGCTCGCGTCCATGGAAGGCGGAAACCAGCATCAGCAGCGTACTGCGGGGCAGGTGAAAGTTGGTGATCAGGCCGTCCACGACCTGAAAGGCGTAAGGCGGGCAGATGAACAGCCCGGCCCACCCGCTGTGGCCGGCGGGCGCACCCGCCGCGGCCCAGCTCTCCAGCGCGCGCACGGTGGTGGTGCCTGCGGCAATGACAGGCCGTCCGGCCTCACGCGCCGCTGCGACCGCCGCCGCGGTGCGCGGGGGGATTTCGTACCATTCCGACTGCATCGCGTGCTGCGCCGGGTCGGCCACGGTGATCCTAGCGAACGTGCCGGGACCCACGTGCAGGGTCAGCTCCGCCACTTCGATGCCGGCGGCCCCCAAGGCGTCCATCAGCGACGGGGTGAAGTGGAAGCCGGCCGTCGGTGCGGCAATGGCGCCCTCAACTTTTGCATAACAGGTCTGGTAGGCCTCCCGGTCCGCGCGGGGGTCATAGCCGTTGTGAATATCCCGCCGGATGTACGGTGGCAGCGGGGCCAGTCCGTGGATCGCCAACCGCTCGCGAAAAGTATCCGGTTCGCTGAATTGCAGGAGCCATTGCCCTTCTTCGGTGCGCTCCAGCGCCCTGGCCGTCAGGTGCCCGTCAGCGAAGGGCACCTCCATGCCGGCCTTGACCCGGCGCGCCTTCTTCACCATCGCCCGCCAGCGTCCAGGCTCTTCCTCGGCCACCAGCAGTGCCTCGATGCGCACCCCGGTCGGCAGCCGGGCCGTCAGGCGGCGCGGTGGCACGCGCGTGTTATTGAGCACCAGCAGGCTGTTGCCGGGCAGCGAGCGGGGCAGATCGGAGAATGATTGGTGGGCGAGCTGGCCGGTTCCCCGATGCAGCAGCAGCATGCGGGCCTGATCGCGCCGGGCGAGCGGACGTTGGGCAATCAGGTGGGTGGGAAGATCGTAGTCGTAGTGTTCCAGCAGCGCGCCCATGGGTGGCTTTAGTTGACCAGCACCGTGTCCTGCCGCTCACCGCAATGTTGACACACGTTCGCCAGCAATTCGATTGTCTTGCGGCAGTGTGTGCAAGTCTTGAAATCCCATCCGGCGTGCTCCTTGGGCTTCAGCGCGGAAAGCAGCCGATGCTCCACCACGCCTTTCGCCTGGACGGATTGCGCGGAGCCGCCGGCGCGGGCCTGCTGCAGCAGCTTGGCGCGCAGATGCGCGGTGATCTCCAGGTAGTTTTGCCGGTAGGCCTTGGATTCCTGTATCGTGCGGTAAAGCGCGAAGAGCAGCAGCGCGCTCATTACACCGATGATGAGGGACATCCACTTGGGGGCGTTGGGATCGATCAGGGAATACACCGCGAAGGCGAGCAGCAGCAGACTGAAGGCGACAAACCCGGCAATGGTGATCTTGAAAATCTCCAGGATGACCCGGTGTTGGTACTCGTGCAGGCGGAGCAGGCTTTGTCCCTTGCCCTGCTCGGCCTGAGCGGCGATGCCTTCACCCGGCACGGCCGCGCGTATCGATTTGAGCGAGGTGAGCAATAATGCAGGAAGCGCTCTGAGCGATTTCATGGCAAAGACAAGATCGCGGAATATTTAAGCCACGAGGGGGTGTTGCCGAAACACGCCCATCATCGTTCACGGCGCGCACCCCCATCTATATAGGGCGAGGGCGGCGTATTTTGCAATGGTATTTTGCAAAGGTGATTTCCAAGAATTATACCGCGGAGGAACTCCGTGGCAAGGCAGACTTGGAACTCCGCACCGGCCGCCCTGAGAAGCCGTCGGCGCGGAGCCTTATGTACGTTTGCTGCGTCCACAAGTGTGCCCGGCACGAGCGTTGTCTCCGCGCCCCTGCCGCACTTGCCGCTACCCAGTGCTAAGCCCCCCAAGCCAAAATGACGCTTCCCGAAGCGGTCTGCGCCTATTTGGAGGCAGGCAATCGCCTTGCCAGGAATACGCTGTCGCAGTAGTCGGGTCGGGTTTGATTCCCGAGGGCCGCTGCTGTCGTGGCGAGGGCGACGGGAACGAAGTCCGCCTTGCGGAAGGCTCGGACCGCGCGGGCGTTGCGGGCCGAGGGCTGGATGACGAGCTCGGCCGGCGCGACATTCCCGATGGATTCCTGCTACTGAAAACAATATGCTGGGCCACGCCCGCAAGCCCGCTTCGCCATGATATGTGCGCGTAGAGGCAAAGGGGGGCCGGCAGGAACTTGATATTTGGATACGGTGCGAGATGACGATCTGGAGAAGCCTGAGGCTGTTCAAGCGAACCAAAGCGTTGGAGATCGACGTCGACGACTACCTGGACAAGCTTGCCCAGTCCGCCCTGGCCTTTCAGTTGGCGGTGCAAATCTACCTGCACGATGGACGGACGGGTGAATTCGAGGAGAAGCTCCAGCAGGTCAACGAGCTGGAGAGCTCCGCGGACCGGCTGCGGAGATCCATCGAAGCGCAGCTATATTCCCAGATGCTGATTCCGGATTCCCGTGGAGACGTGCTGGGCCTGCTGGAAAATCTGGATTCCATCGTCAATGTAATCGAAGGAACGCTCTGGAACTTCTCCATCGAAACGCCCGACATCCCCGCGGACATACGCAATGACTTTCAAACCCTCACCGACAGGGCCATTTTGGCGGTGGAAGCGCTCGTTGCCGCGTCGCGGGCCTTTTTCCGGAATATCGAGCTCGTCCCCGACCATATGCACAAGGTGATGTTCTACGAGAAGGAAGCCGACAAGGTGAGCACCAAGCTCAAGCGCACCATTTTCGCCATGGATCTGCCTCTCAGTCATAAGGCCCATCTGCGCTACTTCGCCGAGCAAATCGACAATATTGCCGACCGGTCCGAGGATGTGGCGGACCGGCTGGCGATCTACACCATCAAGCGCAAGGGGTAGGCGGCGTCTTCTCCGATGGATCTCACAGCACTGTTTTTCCTCACCAGCGGCTTGTTGCTCGGCTGGTCCCTGGGCGCGAACGACGCGGCGAACGTGTTCGGAACCGCCGTGGGCACACGGATGATCCGGTTCACCACGGCCGCTGCCATCTGCAGTTGCTTCGTCATCCTGGGCGCCGTCATCAGCGGAGCGGGCGCGGCGGGCACGCTGGGCGAGCTGGGTGCCATCGACGCACTCCCCGGCTCGTTCATCGTGGCGCTTTCTGCCGCCGTGACCGTGTATCTGATGACCAAATCGGGCCTGCCCGTCTCGACAACGCAGGCGATCGTCGGCGCGATCCTGGGTTGGAACCTGTTCAGCGACAATCCCACCCATTCCGGCCTGCTCCTCAAGATTCTCAGCACCTGGCTGGTCTGTCCCCTGCTTGCGGCCGGGATCGCCATCCTGCTTTTCTGGCTGGTGCGGTTTTATCTGGGGATTGCCAAGCCGCACCTGCTGCGCATCGACGCTTACACCCGCTTGGGGCTCATTCTCGCCGGGGCCTTGGGCGCCTACGGGCTGGGCGCCAACAATATCGCCAACGTGATGGGGGTGTTCGTCCCGTCGTCCCCGTTCACGGATTTCACCATCGCCGGGGCCATCGCCATCTCATCCACGCAGCAGCTTTTCCTCATGGGTAGCATCGCCATCGCCGTGGGAGTGATCACCTATTCGGAGCGCGTGATGCTCACCATCGGGCAGGGCCTGTTGCCCCTCACCCCCCTCGCGGCATGGTGCGCGGTGACCGCCCATTCCATCGTCCTCATCCTGTTCGCCTCCCGCGGGCTGGAGCATTTTCTGGCCAGCAGGGGACTGCCCACGATTCCCCTGGTGCCGGTTTCCAGCTCTCAGGCTGTCGTGGGAGCGGTGATCGGCATCGGACTGCTCAAAGGTGGAACGGCCATTCGCTGGCGCACCCTTGGCGGAATCGGCCTGGGCTGGATTCTGACGCCGTTGGTGGCGGGAGTCTTTAGTTTCATCGGTCTCTTCTTTATGCAGAACGTGTTCGATCAGCCGGTCTTCCGTTGAACGATCGGCGCGGCGCCCTCACGAGCACCGCTGCGCTCCGGCAGGGGATTCGCGAGGCCCCGCGACAAGCCCTTGCAGAAAGCCACGTGGCGTGACCGCGGACGGAGGCGGATGAGCGCCGATACAGAGAGTTGAGCTTTTGAATAAATGCCGTCAGCGGCGGTGGTTTTTTCCGCAGATTGCGCCCATTTTTTACAATATAGGCGCTTCATTTCAGCAGGTTGCTTGCTGAAGCGGGAGGCCTGTTGCGACTCACCGCCTGGTGCAGAAACTCATCAATACTTTGAGCCGTTTATATTGAATTGCGTGAAATCCGCGGATTTGATTTTCGCAGAGGTCTCAAGTTGATATTGGTTTTATCTTCGTCCATCCGCGGCTAGAACCAACACAATCGTACCGGCTGTGTGCTTATGAACCCCGTAGAGAGCCTTGCGACGCGATCGCTGCCGCCCATCCAAGTGGGCGGGTTGTTCATTACCCGTGTGGTGGATTCCCTGGAGCACTTCAGTCCCCGCATCATCTTGCGGGGGGTGACGTACGATCACCTGCAGCCCCATCTGGACTGGCTGTTGCCCAATTTTCTCGACGAGAACCACAAGCTGCTGATGCCCATCCAGTCCTTCGTGTTCAGGACCCGCCATCACACCGTCATGATCGACTCGTGCATCGGCAACGACAAGCGCAGCGGATTTCCGCAGTGGAACCAGCGCAGGAGTCCGTTTTTGCAGATACTCACCGAGGCGGGCTTTCCCCCGCAATCCATCGACTATGTCTTTTGCACCCACATGCACGTGGACCATGCAGGGTGGAACACCCGACTGGACAACGGGCGCTGGGTGCCCACTTTTCCCAATGCGCGATACCTGTTCAGACAGGAGGAGTACGAGTTCTGGCAGGGGAAAAAGGAAGAGATTTCCCAATACACGATGGAGGAGAGCATCCTGCCGGTGATCGAGGCCGGGCAGGTGCAATGGGTCGATTCGGACTATGCCATCGACGATGAGGTGTACCTGGAACCCACGCCGGGCCATACGCCCGGACATTGCAGTGTCCATCTCCATTCCAACGGCAGGGAGGCCGTTATCACCGGCGACGTGATGGTGCACCCGGTGGAGGTCGCCGAACCCCGCTGGGGGCAGGTCAGCGATACGGACCCCGCGCTGGCCGCGCAAACGCGAACCGGATTCATCGAAACCTATTGCGATACGGACGTGTTGATACTCGGCTCCCATTTTGCCGATCCGACGGGCGTTCACATCGTCAGCACCCCCCGCGGCTGCCGGATCCGGTTTTGACGACCCTGGCCGAAACGAATAGGGTGAAGGCGCCGCACTGCTGCGGATCGGGGCTGAAGAGGCGCGTGCAGGGGCAGGTGCGACATGGATCAGGGAGGTTTGCTGGAGCGGCTGGAAGGCACTCATCAGATCCCTGCTACCTTCCAGGAGTTGGACGCGCGCTACGGCATAAAGCTCCACGCACTGTTCCACCCCTGCCTGGAGACGCTCACCGACGCCCTCACTGCTCGGTTCGACTATTTCGGCATGGCCCGCCGCGGCATTGTGCCCATCACCCATTATCTCGAGATTACGGCAACGGGCGAGTCGCTGGCGCTCCGGCGGCCGCTGGTGCAGCGCTACACCGTCGAGCTGTTCCGCGCCGCTGCGACCCCTGCCCCCACACCACCGGAGCGGCCGCGGGAGCGCCTGCTGTTGGATCAACGCGTGGAGGTGGAGGGATTCCGCCGCTCGGGAAGCGAGCGGGATTTGGGATTCGACGATGGCCAGGGGCCGCCGGTGAAGGCGGGCAGCTTTCGGGTGATCCAGGTGTTCACGCGCCCCCTTGCGCCCCCGGGACAGCGGCAGGTCGGCGAGGTGCCCGAGGAGTTCCGGCGCTTGCGGGAGCGCCCCTTTGCCGGCTCCCTGCCCTCTCCGGAATCGTTGTGGGCGGAAGGGAAGGATTACCAGGGAGTTGCCTGCGAAAATCCGCCGGAGGCGCCACGCATTTGGGGACGGGGCAACACGGACATCAATCACCACGTGACCGTGACCGAGTACCTGCGGGCTCTGGAAAACCACTTCGTCCAGTTGCTGCACTTGGCCGGGCTGCCGGTGCCGCAGCACCGGATGAGCCGCCTGCGCTGTATCTTCCGGCGGCCCTTCTTCGCCGGGGACGTGTTTTGCGTGCGGGGGCGGCCGTTGCGCAATGGCCCGCTGACACAGATGCACGCCGGCATCTACAAGCGGCTCGAGGATGAGGGCTTCGAGGCGCAGCCTAGCATCGCCGCGTGTCTCGACGGCGTGTTCGAGGAGGACGCGCCGCCGCGGCCGTAGTGTGGTGAGTTGTAAGTTCCAATAATCCGGGGCGCAAGCCGTTGGGTGATTGAAAGGAGCGCACAAATGGAAGGGCTGGAGCGATGGAAGGGTAAGATCGTGCTGATCACGGGGGCTTCCAGCGGGATCGGGGAGGGGATCGCCCGCGCGGTGGCCGCCGCGGGCATGAAAGTGGCGGTGACCGCCCGCCGCAGCGAGCGCCTGCGGGCGCTGATATCCGAACTGGAGAAAACCGGCGCGGAGATGATGGCGGTGCCGGGGGACATGAGCAAGGAAGCGGACATCCGGGCGTTGTTTCCGGCCATCCATGAGCGGTGGGGCACCGTGGACGTGCTGATCAACAACGCGGGCACGGGCGCCATGGCGACCTTCGAGGCAGGCCGCCCGGAGGAGTGGCGCGAGACCCTGGAGGTGAACGTGCTCGGGCTTTCCATCTGCACCCGCGAGGCGCTGAAGGACATGCAAGGCAAGGAAGACGCCCAGATCGTCAACGTCTCCTCCATCTATGCGCACCGCCTCCAGGTGCCGAACTTCTCCTATTACCAGGCCTCGAAATTCGCCGCGCGCGCCCTGACCGATACCTTGCGGGCGGAACTGCACGCCGCGGGAGCCAGGGTGAAAATCGCGATGGTCTCTCCCGGAATGACGGCGACGGAATTCCGCGAGAAGGCATCCCAGGGGAAGTTCAGCTACGAGTCTTACTTCAAGGAGTTCCAGCCACTGGTGCCTCATGATGTCGCCGAGGCCGTGCTGTTCATTCTCTCCCGGCCCAGGCACGTGCAGGTGCAGGATATTCTGTTCAGTCCGATGGGCCAGGGCCTGTGATGGCAGGGCCTCCACGGCGGCAGGACCAACCTCAAATTTCCTGACGCGGGCCTGGGCCTCGCATAGGGTCTCTACACGGACGCCGTGCTCGCGTGAGAGACCGGTGTGGGAAAAGGGACTACTTCTTCTTCATCGCTTTATGGAAGGAATTTGCAAACAAAACCGCCATCTTGCGGCCATGTTCCGTGAACAGCTCGTCATGCGCCATCGGGTTGACGGCACCAGCCAGCATGGCGCCCTCCTCATCGGTGCTGGAAAACATCGCCTGCATCTTCAATATTACCTCGCCTTCCCTATCGACCATGGCACCCATGAACCTCGACCCGGTGGATGCCGTACCGGTATTCCCCCCCGAACAGATATCGCAAACAAAGGAATAGCCAGGATCGGCAATGGCAATGATGGCGTCGACATTCAAAGCCTTGATGACCGCGAGGATATATTTAGCCTCTTCTTCCGAGCCCACCAGTGGATTCCAGCTAGACCAGTTCTGCACCAGTCCATAGGAATTAAACCCGTCCGGTGCGGCCCCGGAATGCACACCGGGAGCAGGCCCCATCTCGAAAGACAATTTGAATACTGGCTCCGATTCTTCTTCTTTTTCTTCTTTTGTTGTTTCCGGCGGCCTGTACAGCGCACTGAATGCGGGCACGCCCCTCGTCTCAGCTACTGTGAGCACATTGAACGGAAGCGCCTGTTTCCTCAGGGTTTCCGTGAAGGTTTGATGCGACAGGGTCGCGGCGCGGGCACCGTCACCGGAAGTCACTGCTTGCGCCAGTGCCTGAAGGATGGTCTGCCTGGATTCCTTAGAATCGTCCCGGAATTCAATCTGTCTGGGAACGGTGAACAGAACCACCGCTGCGGATTTGACCGCCTGGATTCTCGGCTTGTTTATGGATGCCGCACATCCCATCAAAAACAGCAGGCCGGGAATTATGAAAATCCCCAGCCACCCGCAATTGTTCCTGTTCATGGTGTCCACTCAAAATTAACCGATATTTACCGCATGCAACGGCTGACCGCTGCCCATAGCGGTCACCGATCCGCAATACCGATATCTTGGAAAAAAAACCAGCGCCGATGCGCCCTTCCGCCGCATTACTGGCCTTCTCTCAGTTGCTTGGAGCCGGTTCTATGGTTTTTTGGCACAGCGGGCGGGCCGGTAGGCATCTCCCGCTCGGTTCGTTGCAACGGTTTATCCGATTGTCGAAACCCGGGCAAACCCCCGTTACTGTTGAACGGGGTTCGACGAAAATCGATCCCCATCGAAGGACGGAAACCGAGTCGAGACGCTCCCCACACTACCCCCTCGTTGCGGCGAGCACGGTGCGCAGCTCCTCCACGGATTCCGGGTTCTGCAGCGCGGCCAGATCTCCCGGCGGCTGGCCCGCATAGACGGCACGCACCACCCGGCGCATGATCTTCATGTTGCGGGTCTTGGGCACGTCGGAAACGAACACGATCTCCCGCGGCCTGAACGGCTTGCCCAGCCCAGCGACCACCGCGTCGCTGAGCTTTTCGCTCAGGGCAGCCCCCGCGGTCTCCCCTGCCGCCGGCACGCAAACACACACCACCGCGGTGCCCTTCACCTCGTCCGGCACACCGACCACGGCCGCTTCGGCCACACGGCCCGTGGCCAGCAGGAGCGATTCCACCTCCGAGGGTCCGGTGCGCTTGCCCGCCACGTTCATCGTATCGTCCGAGCGGCCCGGCACGAACCAGAAGCCATCCTCATCGCGGTAGGCGAAGTCCCCATGGGCCCACATCCCCGGCAATCTGTTCCAGTACGTATCCAGATAGCGGTCGCCGGGGTCCCGCCACAGGCCACGCGTCATGCCGATGGAAGGCTGGCGCAGCACCAGCTCGCCCATCTGCCCGGCGGGCAGGGAGTTGCCCGCCTCGTCCACGATGTCGGCGCTCATGCCGGGGATGGGGCCGACGAAGCTGCAGGGCTTCATGGGGTGAATCACCGTGGTGGCCAGGATGCCCCCGCTCACCTCCGTTCCGCCGATGTAGTTGTGCAGCGGCACGGTGCCCTTGCAGACGTTGCGGAAGCACCATAGCCAGGAATCCCGGTTCCAGGGCTCGCCGGTGGAGGCGGCGATGCGCAGCGAGGAGAGGTCGTACTTTTCCACTTCCTCCACTCCGTGACGCATCAGCGTGCGAATGGTGGTGGGCGCCACCCCCAGAAAGCTGACGCGATGATCCTGCACCAGCTTCCACATCCGGCCTTTCTGCGGGTAGTCCGGACCGCCCTCGGCGATGACCAGCGTGCCTTTCAGAAAGGTGGTGCCGAGGGTCGTTATTGGCCCCACGATCCAGCCCATGTCGCTCATCCAGAGCAGACGGTCTTGCGGCTTGAAATCGAAACACAGGCCGATGTCCAGGGCGATCTTGGTGAGCAGCCCGCAGTGGGTGAGCACCGCCCCTTTCGCTTTGCCGGTGGTGCCGGAGGTAAACGCGAGCACCAGCGGCGCGTCCGCCTCCACGGGCTCGGTGTGGGTTGCGGCGTCGCCGGGGGCCGCCTCGTCCCACCAGTGATCGCGCCCGGGTTTCATCGTCACCGCCGTGCCCCGGTTGCGGATCACGACCACCTTGCGCAGCGTCTTCACCTGGGGCGCCGCCTCGTCGATCACCGCCTTCAGGGCCACCTCGTTGCCGCGGCGCAGGGTGCCGTCCGCGGTCACCACCGCCACCGCGCCGCCGTCGGCCAGCCGGTCCGCCACGGCGGCGGTGCCATAGCCGGAAAACAGCGGCAGGACGACCGCCCCGATCTTGGCGATCCCCAGCAGCGCGGCGGTGGCTTCCGGCACGAACGGCACGTAGAGGGCGATCACGTCCCCCTTGGAAAAGCCGAGGGCGCGCAGCAGGGCGGCAAAGCGGCAGGTTTCCTCGTCCAGTTGGGCAAACGTCCAACTGCGCCGGCGGCCGTCCTCCCCCTCCCAGGCCACCGCCTCCTGGTCGCGCACGGGGGTTTCCAGGTGCCGATCCAGGCAGTTGAGCACCACGTTGGTCGTGCCGCCCACACACCAGGCGTGCCAGGGCAGCCCTCGGGACGGGTCGACGACGACGTCGTAGGGGCGGTAGAACCGCATGTCCCAGTAGCGGATCACCGCATCCCAGAACCACGCCATGTCCTCCGCCGCGCGCTGGCGCAACGCGTCGTAGTCGGCCACGCCGAGGGAGCGCATGAAGGCCAGCAGGTTGCTTTGCGCCAGCATGTCCGCGCTGGGCCTCCAGGCGATATCCTGTGATGTGTGGAGTTCCATGTCGCGCAGTCCCGCCCTTGCTCGAGGTTCCGACCGCTGGCCGGCCGTCGCCAGTCAGGATACTAGAATATGCTGTTCCGCAGCGTGGAGCCCCCATCGACCGTCACCACGGTACCGCTCACATAGGATGCACGATCCGAGGCCATGAACGCGACGACGTTGGCCACCTCCTCCGGCTTGCCGGCGCGGCCCCAGGGCAGCGATTTGAGCAGTTCCGGCCAGCGCTTGGGGTCGCCCAGTTCTCTTTCCGCCGTGGCGGAAAGGATCGTCACCATGCGTTCGGTGGCGATCCAGCCCGGATTGACGGCGAGCACGCGCAACCCATCGTCCGTGCTCCTGCCGCCCAGGGCGCGGGAGAATGCCATCAGCCCGGCATTGCTGGTGGCGCCGGCGACGTAGTTGGCTTCCGGTCTTTCCCCGCCCACCCCGATGACATGAATGATGACGCCGTTGCCGCGTTCTTTCATGAAGGCGTAGAGCTCGCGGGTCATGTTGATGTACCCGAACACCTTCAACTCCCAGCCCTCGCGCCAGCGCGCATCGTCCAGCTCGTCGATCCTTCCTCCAGGCACCGCGCCGGCGTTGTTGACCAGAATGTCCACGCCGCGGCACTCGCGGGCCAGGGCCTGGATGTTGATCAGCTTGGTCAGGTCGCAGGGATGCACGGCGGCCTGGACGGAAAATTCCTTGCCGATGCGTTCCGCCTCGTGCTCCAGCTTGTCTTTGCTGCGCGCCGCGAGATGGACGTGACATCCTTCTTCCGCCAACTGCCTGGCGATGGCCAGGCCGATGCCCCTGGAGGACCCCGTCACCAGGGCCGTTTTCCCCGCCAAGTGAAGATCCATCGTTCCTCGCTAGTGTTTAGTCGCAACGCATGGCAAATCTAATTGTCGCCTCCGGCGGGGAGCTTCGCCCCCTGCACCCCAAAATAGGGCAATGCACACAATCTTCTACGCATTACAATAAGAGAAATTAACCTCTGTATCCGGGGGTGTGGGGGGACGCGTCCCCCCGCATTTGCTTTTCATTGCAAGCAAATCACACCCACGCCAGTCCACCGCCGCTACTGCATCACCATCAGGTATTTCTCGGCGACCTCCGGGCTGGCGTCGAACTGGGCCATGGTGCCCGAGAAAACGGTGACGCCTTTGTCCAGGACGTAGATGCGGTCCGCCGTTTCGTGCACCAGGTGCAGGTGTTGCTCGGAGATGAGCATGGACACTCCGGCCGCTTTTAGCTGATTGATCGGCTCGGCCACCAGCGCCGTGGCGCCCAGGGCGAAGACCATCGCAAGGGCGATGGTAACGCTCGATACAGCGATTCTCGCAATGCCGGCTCCGCGAGCCGTTCTGACAGCTTTCATCGCACTGCCCTCCGGACGATAGGTAAAAATAGGGGAGTGAAACTCCCCCGCACCACAATCGGAATTCGCGGCCTCTTGCATACACCCATCAAGGGTGATTGGCCAACCCGACCGCCCCAGACGGCGAGACGGGCGCCGTCCCGCCTCCGCCGGTGAGCCTGCGCGCCCGCTGGTGCGGATGCCAGGTCGCGCCACCTCAGCCGCTTACTGCTTCCGGCATGGCCCGCAAAGGCCATGACATTGTGTGGAATCCCATTTTAAGTTTATTCC
>JACZVE010000239.1 GCA_022572825.1 SAR324 cluster bacterium | reverse complement strand
GGGCGAGGCGGTGGCCGCCGCGATCCGCGCCGACGGCGGCGAGGTGTTGTTCATGGAAACCGACGTCAGTGACGCCGACGCCATGGAGAGGGCGGTCGCGCGAACGGTCGAGGCCTACGGCGGTCTGGACATCCTCTACAACAATGCCGGCGGGGCGACCGCGAAAGACGGCCTGGTGACTGAAATGCCGCTCGACGAGTTCTGGCGCACCATCGGCGTCGATTTATTCGGCACCTTTCTCGGCTGCCGTCTGGCCATCCCGCACCTGGTGGCCGCTGGCGGCGGCTCTATCATCAACACCACCTCGATCCGGGCGCTGACCGGGACCGCCGGCGCCGACGCCTATACAGCGGCCAAGGGCGGCGTCCTCACCCTGACCAAGGCGCTGGCCCTGCAATGGGCTCACGCGGGCATCCGGGTCAATGCCATTGCGCCCGGCGTCATCCTGACCGAACGGGTGCGTGCGTTGCTGCGCGACGACGATCCGATCAGGATGAAGACGCCCTTGGGCCCCAGCGAGCCCGAGGACGTGGCCCCGATGGCCCTCTATCTGGCGTCCGATGAATCGCGCCAGGTGACCGGCGCCATCCTACCCATGGATGGTGGCGCCAGCGCGGTGTAAGGCGGAAACTTCTCGGCAACGAGGGGCGCGGCCCATATTCTCGATATACCCCACTACCGTGTCCCGCCAGGCGTAGCCGCTAAGCGCGGCTGACGTAAAACGGGCTGCTCCAGGCCTTCCCCTCGTCCAGCTGCACCACGCGCACGAAGTAGGGCGTTTCCGGCTGGTCGGGGGGCGGTGCGCCGAACCGAAAGGGCAGGCTGAGCGGCAGGGCCTCGATGGGACACAGCGAGAGCTCCAGGAACTGGTCGATGGGCTTTTCCATCATGCGCCGAGGCGAGGGCGACAGCTCCGCCAGATCGATGGAGAACTCCGCGGGGCCACTCCTGAAAGCCAACGTGCCCTTACCGGGCGCCTCGACCTGCAGGCACAGGTTGAGGCTGTTGCCCGTGGAAATGAAGTTGAAGGCCACCCCGTCCGCATCCCACTGCTGGATACCCTGCAAGGGGTTGAACAGGCCGTGCATGCGGGCGTCCAGCAGCCGATTGCCCTCCAGCGTGACACGGCCCTGCCAATCCACCTGCCGTCCCCGGCCATAGACCCGCGAGCCGCCCAGGCGGATCAGCACCCAGTGCTGCGCTCCCGGCGGCGGCTGCAGCGCATCGATGGGCAGCGAATCGATCACGGTGTGCTCGCGGAGCAGATCGATGGCCAGGAGGGGGGCGGTGCCGTGTACCGTGCCGGCGATGGTAAAGGCGCCGCCCACCTGCACGTCGGCTCCCATGGGCCGGCCCTCGGCCTCCACCTCCAGGTAAATGCGCTGTCCGGTGGTGCCGTAACAGCGCCGCGAGGTGAGGGCCTCCCAGAACGCGTCGCGGGTTTTCTCCGTGGCCAGCACGCAGGTGAGTCCCCCCAGCGTGCCGAACTTGGAGGCGCCGGGGTAGGAGGCGCCGGGCCGCGCCTTGTGCCCGTCGCTGTTGCAGACGAAGCCCACCTTGTATCCCTTGGCGAAGGCGCGTCGATAGACCCATTCGAAGGTGCCCCAGGCGGAATGGATTTCCACCAGCCGTTCCAGCTCCGGGTCCGTCTCCTCCAGCGCGGCGGGCCGGCCGCCGATGTGGGGGATCGTCATCGCCTGGTGTTTTCTCAGCGTCGCATAGAGCTTTGCCAGCGGCGCCACTTCCTCCATCTTGGTGCCATCGCTGGCCAGCCAGCCGGTGCTGCGGTACAGCGGCGGGTCGGTCTCGTTGAACAGCACGTTGTGGTCGCCGCCCATCGGCGTGTTGCCGGACCACTCGATGCCGTTGAAGGTGACGAATGCACCCGCCTCGTACGCGTTGTTTCCCGCGGCGACGATGCGCCGCCAGGTGCCCTCGTCGATCTGGAAGTCGTTGCCCTGATGGCACGAGCCGTCCAGAAAGCCGTAATGGCGCCCGAAATCGAAGTACCCTTCGACGGTGCCAGTACCGACCGTCTCGCCGGTCTGGCCGTGCAAATCGCACCAGTGATAGCGGTAGGGAAGCGCCGCCTGCGCGTCCACCACCCGCACGGGATTGCTGGTGACGCCCGGCACGACTCCCTCCTCGACGACGAAGCGATAGACTCCCGGCGCGTCGACGCCCTCCATGTCGTAGCGGAGCACGCCGCGGTCGTGGCGGGGATTCACCCGCACCGGCACGCTCTGGCCGGCCGTATCTTCCCGCAGCATGGCGAGGGTCGGGCGCTCGGCCAGGTGGCGCAGGGGATTGCCCCAGACGTCCTCGCACTTGACGCGCAGGGCGAACGGCTCTCCGGCACGCAGCAGGGAGGGTACGTGCAAATGATAGCGGTGGGGCGCGCCCGCACAGATTTCGAAGCCGGGTTGCTCGGGCAGCAGCACGTAATCGTGGGCGCCGAAGGGATCCGCCTCCACCCGCAGGGGAAAGAATTCCTCGACGAAGCTTTGCAGGCGCCAGCCGCGCGAACCGCCGGCGCGGTCACCGATGACGATCTTGATCTCGTCCCCTTCCCACAGGGCGCCGTCCATCACGTGCACGAACAGGGTCTTCTGATAGGGGCGCACGTTGCCCTTGCTGACATAGCTCAGCTCCAGGCGCAGGCCCTGACGGGTGCTGGCGGTCACGTAGTTGTCCGCGCCGGGATCGCTGAGCTGCAGCGTGCCGAAGTCCGACACGAAGCGGAAGGAGACGCGGATGCCGCCGTGCTCGTCGATGCCCAGGCTGCCGGCCCGATAGCGCAGGGTGATGGTCTGGTAGCTGCCGGCCGGCAGGGCGTCGGGCTTTTCCCACACGACGCGCCCCCACTGGCGCTGCTGCTCCTGTAGGCGGGTGTTCATGGAGACTCCTCATGCCGGTGCAATGGAATTCGGCCATCTATACGCCATCGGCCGGCAAACGGAAATCGGAGGCTCCGGCTCCCAGGGCAGTCTATCGGCCCTGCTCCAGGCATTCCGTCAGCAGGCCCAGGGCCGCCTTGGCGAAGGCCCACATATTGGCCTCCCGGTCAGCGGTGCCCGTTTCCAGCGTGATGGCCCGCTCCAGCGGGCCGGTCACCGCGATGCAGCTATGGCCCGGCGCATCGCCGTAGGCGTTGCCCGTGGGACCCGATGCTCCCGTTTCGGCCAGCGCCCAGGTGGTGTCCAGGCGCTCCCGCACGGTGCGCGCCAGCAGCAGGGCGTAGGGCTCCGTGCTGGGGCGGATGCCGGCCAGCGCTTCCGCCGTCACGCCCAACAGCCGCTCGCGGGCCTGTGCGGTGTAGATCGCGCCTCCGCCGAGAAAGTAGGCCGACGCGCCGGGAACCGCCAGCAGCACCGCCGAGATCAGCCCACCACCCGACGATTCCACGGTGGCCACCGTCTCGCCGCGGCTTTTCAGCAGTGAGGCCGCGGGTTGCGCAATTTCCGCCAAAGTTTCCATGGTCCCGCCCCGTATTTGAGGTTGCGTCGCCGCCCGGCAGCGGCATCGTGGGAGGATCCTCGCAGATCGTGTCCGCCTTGGCATCCCCAAGGGCGGCTGATATCGCATTGCGGCCACCGCCCGGACGATCGGCCCGAATCGGTAACGGCCCGCTCCCAGCCAGGGAGCGTTGCCAGATGCCTTGCCGATGTTTCTTGACAGCGATGCCTTGCGCTGGCGAAAGTTTATATAGGTTTTGCTTAATTATTACCTGATTCCGTGAACACGATTCATGCCACTCCCGATTTTCCCTTGACAGACGGGGGCTGGAGGGGGTCCGTTGGATTCACCCGTTGGGTGATCGAACTTATCCGCCTATCCAGGGAGGGATTGGCATGCGCCTCGAATACGGTTTTAGCGACCTGTTGTTGACCAGCCACGCCGGTCTGCCTGCTTTTTCCCACCTGTTGAAAGCCGCGCGCCTGCCAGCGTTGTTCGGCCCCTCGCTGAAAACCATACCCGATACTGCCATCTACACCACTCAGATCGCCCTGCTGGCTTTGGGCAAGACTGATTTCGAGGCGGTGAGTGCCTACCGGGACGACGTGGTCTTCCGGCGCCTGTTGCGGCTGAAACGCCTCCCCTCCGCGGAAATTCTGCGGCAACGGATCGACGCCGCGCCCGCCCAGCTCGATAAAAAGTTTCATGAGGCCTCTCTGCGCATTTTGGAAGCTCATGGCGAACCCTTGGCCAATTCTCACGGCTTCGTTCCGCTGGACATCGACACCTGCCCCATGGACAACTCGGGCACCAAGCGCGAGGGGGTGGCCTACACCTACAAAGGCTTCAACGGCTATCATCCGCTTTTCGCCTATCTGGGCGAGCAGGGCTACATGGTTTCCCAGCAACTGCGTCCCGGCTCCCAGCATGCGCAAAAGGAATTCATTCCTTTTTTCAAAACAGCCGTCGCCTCGGCCCGGCGACTCACCGAACTACCGCTGCTGGCGCGGATGGATGCGGCCAACGATTCCGAGGAAACCCTTGAGGCCTGTTTGGACGAGCAGGTCGATTTCATCGCCCGCAGAAACCCGCGCAACCAAGACCCTTGGGAGACTTGGAACGCCCTGGGCGAGGACAAAGTCCATTTCGCCTCAGGCCCCGGCTATTACACCGCCCTGCTGGACGAGCGCCGCATCCTTTCCGACGGACGATCGGTGCGGCTGATCACGTTAGTGACCCAGCGCACCGGCCACGGCGATCAACTCCTGCTCGCGCCGGAGTACGAGTTGCAGAGCCTGTGGACTTCACTCGATTTGCCGGCGGAGGAAGTGTTGGATCTTTACCAAGCTCACGCAACCTGCGAGCAGTTCCATTCCGAACTGAAGTCCGACATCGGGCTGGAACGCTTCCCCTCGGCCAAGTTCGCCACCAATGCCCACATCCTTTCCTTCGCCCAGATAGCCTTCAATCTCTTGCGCCTGCTGGGAGAACAGATGAAGCGCAACCGCCCTCTGCTCCCCAAACGGCTACGCGAACTGAACCAGGTGCGCTTCCGCTTGCGCACCGTCATGCAAACTCTCCTCTACCACGCCGCCGTGTTCACACAGCATGCCCGGCGCCAGATTCTCAAACTGGGCCGCCAAACAGCCAACAGCGAATGGGTGCTTGCCGTCCTGCGCGCCTGCCCAAGCTGAGGTCGCGAACTCCCCACTCCCCAACCCCGCTCTCGCCCCACCAATCGCTCAAACCGGCAACACCCCGCCGTGCCCGCAACGCGCCTATTTCACCGCCGTTGCAATTCAACAAGCTTGAAAAACCCATCATTGACCCAGGAGTTTTCCCAAAAATCCGCAATTGAAACCTATCCCGGCAAAAGTTAACCTTCTTCCTCTGAAACCGATATAAGCTTCACGGAATCAGGTTACTATAAGCGGGCTCAAAATTGGGCTGATAAAGTCCTTGAGTGCTGAAACGCTCGCCGGCTCGCGTTTCTTACCTGCGATCTGCGCCTTTCCCCCCAACAACCCCGGCTGCTCTCTGCAAT
>JACZVE010000238.1 GCA_022572825.1 SAR324 cluster bacterium | reverse complement strand
ACTCGCCAGCTCGCGTTTCTCCCCTTCCATTTCATGGAGAAGGGAGCCGCTCGCAGTGAAAAGCGCAGTGAAAAGATCACATCACGACCACCGGCCACTGGTCGGAAGTCATCCCTCTCCACAGCGTGGAGAGGGGGCGGGGGTGAGGTTCCGGCGCGGCCATCCATCCACATGATGATCGTTCGGCCCATCGAATCCGCGGATATAGCGGCGCTGGAACGGCTGGTGATGGCCGGCGGCGTGGGATTGACCAATCTGCCGCGCGATCCCGGGGTTCTGCGGGAAAGGATCTCCGAGTCCGCCCGCGCCTTCGCGGCCGAGGTGAGCGCGCCCGGTGAACAGCGCTACCTGTTCGTTCTGGAAGATACGGAGGCGGGCGCCGTTGCGGGCACCTGCGGCATCGTGGCGGCGGTGGGGTTGAGCGAGGCATTCTACAGCTATCGCGTGGGCGTCGTGGTGCACGCCTCGCGGGAGCTTGGCGTCTACAACCAGATGCCCACGCTCTACCTCAGCAACGACCACACCGGCTGCACGGAGCTGATCGGCCTCCTGCTGGCACCGCACTATCGCCGGGGCGACAACGGCCGGCTGCTGTCCAAGGCCCGCTTGCTGTTTCTGGCGGAGCATGCGGACCGGTTCGCCGAGAAGGTATTCGCCGAAATGCGGGGCGTCTCCGATGAAAGCGGCCGTTCGCCGTTTTGGGAGGCGCTGGGGCGGCATTTTTTCACCATGGACTTCCCGCGGGCCGATTACCTCTCCGGCGTGCTCAGCAAGGCGTTTATCGCCGAGCTGATGCCGAAGTACCCCTTGTACGTTCCCCTGCTCAGCGAGGAGGCGCAGCGGGTGATCGGTCAGCCGCACGAGATGACGCGTGCGGCCATGCGGTTGCTGGAGGAGGAGGGCTTCCGCCAGGAGGGCTACGTGGATATCTTCGATGCGGGCCCGACGCTCGAATCGCGCCTGAAGGACATCCGGGCCGTGCGGGAAAGCCGGCGCGCATCCGCCACCATTGCGGATTCCCCCAGTGGCGGGGAGTTGCACCTGGTCAGCAACGCCCGGCTGGCCGGCTTCCGCTGCTGTCTCGCCCGGACGGCATTGGGCCACCCGGAAACGGTGCAGCTATCCGCGGCGACCGCCCGTTGCCTGGATCTCGCCGAAGGCGACCCGCTGCGCGTGGTGCCGCTCAGGCCGCGCGGGGGCAATACCTAGCCCGGATATTTCATGAAAGGGGAGGCGAAATCCTGTATTCTTCTTGTGGATTCAAACTGTTAAGTCGCAAGGAGAAAGGGATTTCGCCATGACGAATCGTAGCAGGGAGCAGCTTTTATTTCCAGGGTGTAAAGGGCGGCGGGTGGAAGCCGAATTTTCCGGCGGCAATGTGACGAGCGATGGAGGGGTCTTGCTGGTGCGGCAGGCGGATTTGCTGCTGGGTCTGACGGCATCGATAGCGCGCTTGCTTGAAGATCCCCGGCGGCAAGCCAGTTGCGAGCATACGGTCTTGAGCATGCTGCGGCAGCGGGTTTATGGGTTGGCGGTGGGCTACGAGGATTTAAACGATCACGACGCGTTGCGTTGGGACTTGGCGTGGCAAACCGCGGTGGAGCGGGACAAGCCAGCGGCCAGCAGCCCGACGCTTTGCCGGCTGGAGAACCGGGCCCGCCGCGAGAGCGCCGTTGCGATGCACCAGGTGCTGGTCAATCAATTTATCTCCTCGCTTCCCGCGCCGCCCACGGAGTTGATTTTGGACTTCGACGCCACCGACGATCCGGTGCATGGGAATCAGGAAGGTCGTTTTTTCCACGGCTATTACGACCACTACTGCTTTTTGCCGCTCTACGTCACGTGCCGCGATCAGCTGCTGGCGGCCTATTTACGCCCCTCCAATATCGACGGGGCCAAGCACGCCTGGGCGATTTTGGCCTTGCTGGTCAAACGCCTGCGGCAGGAATGGCCTCAAGCGCGGATCATCTTTCGTGGAGACAGCGGGTTTTGCCGCTGGCGGATGCTGGCCTGGTGTGACCGCCACGCAGTGGGCTACATCGTGGGGCTGGCCAAGAACGAGCGGATCAACGAGATGGCCGCGCCGCTGATCGACCGGGCTCGCAAGCGCTGCGACGCCACGGGCCGCAAACAACGTTTGTTCGGCAATCTGCGCTATGGCGCCCACACCTGGGAGCGGCCACGGCGGGTGATCGCCCGCATCGAGCACACCACTCAGGGCAGCAACCCGCGCTATGTGGTCACCAATCTGCCGGGGAACTCCAGGCATCTCTACGAGCGGATTTACTGCGCACGCGGCGAGATGGAAAACCGCATCAAGGAACAATTGCAGCTTTTCTCCGACCGCACCTCGGCCCACCGCTGGTGGCCCAACCAGTTCCGCCTGCTGCTCTCCGCGCTGGCTTACACCCTGCTGGAGGCCATTCGCCGCCTGGGACTGAAAGGCACCGAGTTGGCCCGTGCGCAAGTCGCCACCATCCGGCTCAAGCTGCTCAAGATCGGCGCGGTGATCGTGCGCAATACCCGCCGGGTGCGCTTCCGGCTCGCAAGCGCCCATCCCTATCAGCACCTGTTCTGGCTCGTGGCCGCCAGGTTGAAACCCGGATAAGGCCCCAAGGTGCTGTCCCCGGCACCGGAAAAACAATGGGGGTAAGGGGGAGGTGTGCCCGCAATCCGGAAATCGCGGCCTTTAATCAATCGAAAACGAAAAATTCCGCCCGCGAACCGGAAAAAGGGTGAAAGGACGGGATTTTAAATCACTGGTGAAATATCCGGGCTGGACCCCCAAAGTAATCGCAAGCCGCCACATCGCGGGTCCCCCGCTGGAACCGATGAATCGCTACAATCCACAGCCGGTCTTTGCCATCGGTGCCCCATGAGTTCATCCTTCGGCGTACCGTTTCGCCAACAATACTCGCCATTGGACAAATTCAGTGTTATTATAAAAGGTTAATGCTAGCGATTTCGTATGCCGGCGCACCCCCCATCACCCTTGTCCGCCCAGGAAATTCTGTGACCGAAGCCGAACCGGCCCAAACGGACCGCGGGGGGGAGATGCGTCCCGCCGCCACCGCCCCAGCCTCTCCCTCGAAGACAACGCGCCAGCCAGCCGAGAATTCCGTCCCCGGGCTGGCCTCGCCGCCGCCGGAGCGGATTCGCAACATCGCGATCATCGCCCATGTGGACGTTGGCAAGACAACGTTGGTGGATTATCTGCTGCGGCAGAGCGGCACGTTCCGCGCCAACGAGACGGTGGACGAGCGGTACATGGATTCCATGGATCAGGAGCGGGAGCGGGGAATCACCATCGTGGCGAAGAACGCGTCGTTCACCTATCAGGGAGTGAAGGTGAACATCGTGGACACGCCGGGTCACTCCGATTTCGGCGGCGAGGTGGAGCGGGTGCTGGACATGGTCGACGGGGCGATTCTGCTGGTGGATGCCTCCGAAGGGCCGCTAACGCAGACCCGGTACGTGCTGAAAAAGGCGCTGGAGCAGAATCTGAGAATTCTGGTTTGCATCAACAAGATCGACCGGCCCGATGCGCGGATCGACGCGGTTCTGGACGAGATCTTCGCGCTGTTCATCGACCTGGACGCCACCGACCAACAGGCGGACTTCGATACCCTGTACTGCATCGCGCGGGAGGGGCGCGCCACCCGCGACCCTGCTCAGCCCGGCGAGACTCTGGAGCCGCTGTTCGACTGGATTGTGGAAAAATTCCCGCCGCCGCCGAATGCCGATCCGGCCGGCTCGCTGCAACTGCTGGTGAGCAACATCGACTACAACGAATATGTGGGTCGGCTGGCCATCGGGCGGATTCGGTCGGGCGGTGTGCGCGTGGGCGACGACGTGCTGGCGATGCAGGCCGATGGGGAGTGCAAGCGGCGGGTGACCGCGCTCTACGTCTTCGTCGCAGGCAGGCAGGTGCCCGTTGAGGCGCTGGGCGCGGGCGACATTGCCGTCCTGGCGGGGATCGAGGACGTGCGCATCGGCGACACGCTGACCGCGGTGGACGACGCGCGGCCCCTACCGCGGATCACGGTGGACGAGCCCACCGTTGGGATCGTGCTCTCCATCAACGACGGGCCATTCGCCGGGCGCGATTCCAAAAAGGTCACCGGGCGCCAACTGAAGGCGCGCCTGGACCGGGAGCTGCTGCGCAATGTGGGCATCCTGGTGGAGGACACGGCGCAACCCGATGCGTGGAAAATCGTCGGCCGGGGCGAACTTCAGCTTGCGATCCTGCTGGAGCAGATGCGGCGCGAGGGCTACGAGTTCGTAGTGAGCAAGCCCCAGGTGGAGTTTCGCAGCGAGAACGGCCAGCAATTGGAGCCCATGGAACATGTCGTGGTGGACGTCGAGGAGGGATACGCCGGGGCGGTCGCGCGCAAGCTGGGGGAGCGCAAGGGCGTGATGACCCATTTCACCAACCGGGGCAGCGGCCGCGTGAGGCAGGAATACCGCGTGCCCGCCCGCGGGCTGATCGGCTATCGCTCCGAGTTCCTCACGGATACGCGGGGCACCGGTCTGCTCAACGCCCGCTTCGATGGCTACGCCCCCTATGCGGGCGATTTCCGTCACCGCACCACCGGCCCGCTCGTGGCGGACCGGAAAGGGAAGGCCACACCCTACGCGCTCTGGAAACTCGAGGACCGGGGCAGGCTGTTCATCACGCCGGGCACCGACGTGTACCAGGGCATGGTGATCGGCGAGAACAACAAGGGCCCGGAACTGAACGTGAATGTGACCCGGGAGAAGAAGCTGACGAACGTCCGCGCCTCGGGCAGCGACGAGGCCGTGCGGCTGAGCCCGATCAAGCCCATGACCCTGGAGCAGGCGATGGAATGGATCACGGACGAGGAGCTGATCGAGATTACGCCCGTACATATCCGCATCCGCTGCCGCGATCTCGATCCCAATCGGCGAGGAAAATAGCCGCACACCCGCCCGCTGTGCCGGAACCTACCGCCACATGAACGACGTGCGTTGATCCGCCAAATCTTGGGAAGTGGCCTGCCCCGCCTTGGATCGATCCAGTCTGGAAGTTCGAGTTCGCGCCAAGCTGTTGTTCCGCGACATGGGGATGGACTGGTGGACGGAGCAGGCCCAGGGGCTGTGGGGCAGGCTCGACCGGCGCGAGCCGTTCAAGTGGTTCGCGCTGTATGTGGACGGGCCTCCTACGGTTTGATCCAGGCTAAAGCAGGTACCTATCAGGGCCATTTCGCCATTTTCTTACCCTGGCCGCACCCGTCAGTGGGGTCAATCAGTTCAAACCGCGAGATTTGGTTATCGCCAATCTTGGATTGAACTGTACCTGCACCATAGATTTACAATGGTGGTGGCGGTCTCCTGCGAGCGAAAGTGCGCAAACGAGCTTTCGGCAGGTCCTTTTCGTTTGGGTCTGTGGGACCTTGGATGGTCCCGGCAGGGGGTTCCGATCCTTCGGGACTAACTTACGAAGCGGTACAATACTGGGAGCGGGTCAGCATGATCTACCGGGAAATGGG
>JACZVE010000237.1 GCA_022572825.1 SAR324 cluster bacterium | reverse complement strand
AGGCAAGAAATCGCAACCCCTCGACGGGCGAAGCTCAGGGGCGGTCCTTGCGGCGGTAAACGAAGCGCAGGCCGGACCAGACTTCGCTGATGGCGCAGATCTTGTTGTCCACCAAGCCGCCGGCCAGGCCGATGGCGCGCACCTTGTTTCCGTCGGGGTCTGTGGCTACCTTGGCGCTCTTCTTGGGCCAGCCCACCCAAAGTCCCCCGGCCGGATCGAGGCGGCGTGCCAACTCCCCGAAGCGCGCCGCCAGTTGGGTCGCCTCTTTCGTGAAAAAAAGGATCACGTCCGCCTTGCCATCCTCCCCCGGCGCACAGGCCACGACGCCTTCGGGCAGTGGCGCCAGCCAGTCGTCCAGGCCCTCGGGGGCATTGACGCGCAGCAGACGCACGCCCGGCTTGATGCCCAGCTTCCTGGGGAGGGGCGTGCCCGAGTAGCCGGCCATGAACCGTACGCCTGCTCAATCCCACTGGGTGTGGAAGGAGCCCTCCTTGTCCAGCCGCTCGTAGGTGTGCGCGCCGAACAGGTCGCGCTGCGCCTGCACCAGGTTGGCCGGCAGGCGGGCGGTGCGGTAAGCATCGTAATAGGCCAGCGAGGCACTCATCGCCGGGAGGGCGACACCGGCCGCCTGCCCACGGGCCACCACCTGGCGCCAGGCCTGCTGGCGGGTGGCGATGGCTTCCTTGAAGAACGGGTCCAGCAGCAGGTTGCTCAGGTTGGCGTCGCGGGCGTATGCCTCCTGGATGGAGCGGAGAAACTTGGCGCGGATGATACAGCCCGCCTTCCAGATACGGGCGATCTCCCCGAGGGGCAGCTTCCAGCCGAACTCTTCCGAGGCGCGTTGCAGCAGCGCCATTCCCTGCGCGTAGCTGCAGGTCTTGGCGCAGTAGAGCGCTGCGCGCACCGCGTCGATCCAGGCGCCTTTGTCCATCCCCGTCTCCCCCGCCGGCGGAGAGGGAATCTCCCTGGCGGCGCGCTGGCGCTCGTCTCGGATGGCGGAGACCAGGCGGGCATCCACCGCGGCGGTGATGGTGGGAATGGCCACGCCGCGATCCATCGCCTCCTGCACGGTCCATGTGCCCGTACCCTTCATCGAGGCGCTGTCCTTGATGAGGTCGACGAGGTGCTTGCCCGTGTCCTTATCCTTCTGGCGGAAGACCCGCGCGGTGATTTCGATCAGGAACGACTCCAGCTCACTCTCGTTCCAGCGCTCGAACACCTCGGCCAGCTCCGCATTGGACAGGCCGCCCAGGCGCTTGAGCAGATCGTAAGCCTCCGCGATGAGCTGCATGTCGCCGTACTCGATGCCGTTGTGCACCATCTTCACGTAGTGCCCCGCCCCTCCGGGACCGATGTAGGTCACGCAGGGCCCGTCGTCGGTTTGGGCGGCGATCTTTTCCAGATAGGGGGCCAGGTTGTCGTATCCGTCGCGGGGCCCGCCGGGCATCATGCTGGGTCCGTAGCGCGCGCCCTCCTCGCCGCCGCTGACGCCCATGCCGGTAAAGTGGAACCCCTGATCGGACATGCGCTGTCCGCGTTGATCGGTGTCCTTGTAGTACGAGTTGCCGCACTCGACGATGATGTCTCCCTTGTCCAGCACGCCGCTGAGGGCCTCCAGCACCGATTCCACCGGCTTGCCCGCCGGCACCATCACGAACACCTTGCGGGGCGTGGCCAGCTTGGCGGCCACATCTGCCCAATCGCTCGCCCCCTGCACCCGCTTGCCCTTGCCCGGGCCGGAAAGGAAGCGCGCCACCGCGTCGGCACTGACATCGTAGCCCACGCCGGAAAAGCCCCGGCTCTCCAAGTTCAACAGGAGGTTGGCCCCCATCACTCCCAGCCCGACCATCGCCACATCGCTCTTTTCCATCGCTCACCTCGCCTTGATTGGGTGCGGCCTATTCTAATACGGATGCAACGTTTATCAAGGAAGGAATGGAGCAAAACCTGCGCGTCGCACCGTTGGCCGCGGCGCAGCAAGGACGTATGATCACCCGATTTTGTCCGCCGGCCATGAGAATTGACATCCCCCCTGGGGGGATGTACGATGGCATTGGAAGACGAGGAGCCAGTGTGAAGAACCCAGACCAGACAGGCATCCAGCCGGTCGCCGTTGCGCAGCCTTACCTGGATCCGGCATCGGCCAAGGCGCTCGCGCACCGCCTGGCCCGCATCGAGGGACACGTCCGCTCACTGCGGCGAATGGTGTTCGATCATCGCTGCGCGGATGAAATCCTGCTGCAGGTGGCGGCGGTGAAGGCCGCGCTAAGTCAGGTGGCAAGCCAGATCGTCGATCGCGAGCTGACGGCCTGCATGAACTCCTGCATGGATGGCGATAGCGAGGATCGCCTGCAAAAGGTGACCAAGGTGCTCTCCACGCTGTTGAAGCAAAGTTGACGCAAACATGAAACCGTACGCCGCCCCGCCTCAACCCTCCGGCGGATAGCCCGCATTCCGCAGGGCTTGTTGAATGTCCGACAGAGGAACCTGGTCTTCCGCATAGCGAAGGGCCACGGTTCGTTCCTTCACGTTGCCTTCAATCCAATCCACGCCGGGCAGTTGGCTCACGGCCATCTGGATGATGGACACTCACCCGTCACAGGTAATGCCGGGAACATGCAATTCAATCTTGGTCATTGCTGGCTTACCTCCTCCATTTTTTCCCTCAACTGGTCTTCATTGACCGCCCCCACGAAGGCCACCTTGCCGTTAATGACCACGGTGGGAGAGCTCATCACCTCGTATTCGACGGCGAATTCGGGATGCTCCATCAGGTCTATCTTTTCCACCTGGAGGTCTTTAAATTCCTGCTGGAGCTTGGCGGCTATGCCTTCCACCACCTTGCAAGGAGCGCAGCCCGGTGTGGACAGAATCTTCAGATCAATCATGGCGGTTCAAGGCCTTTGGTGTTGGAGTTAGTCAGGGTGCTGCGCATCGGCGTCAGCCGGGTTTTCGTGAGCATCCACATGGTTGGAATGCGTCGACGGCAGATGTTTGCTCCCGATACTAACCGGAGGCGGTCGCAGTTCCGCCCCAAATCGCTCGGGCAGGGTGGGATCAATGGCGGTGGGCAGGAAGAAGAAGGCAAAGACCAGCACCGCGCCGAGGGGGGAGAGCAGCGCAACGCGGAGGCGGGCCAGCCCCTTGATCCACAACCAGACCCCCGGAACAACAAAGGCCAGCGTCACGAATACGATCGGAGCGATGATGGGCCCTCCGTGAACGTGCACATGGCCCTCTGCCGCGATTTCACCCCAGTTTTCGTTCAGCCGGTGCAGCAGCCAGTTCCAACCCTCGTGCACCCAGGTGGTCTCGAACCACATCCCAAACAGCAGCGCGGACAACATGAACCCCCCGATGGCGACCAAAACCCATCCGAAAAAGCGATCCACTATCGCCCGCCGCTTGACCAGAGCCGGGATCGCGTTGACTCCCAAAAGGCCTAATACGGCCAACCCCACGATGGGCAAGCTTCGCCCGGCGGCATAGGCGGCCGTCATCATGGTGCCCTGCCATACATCGCCCACCGTGGCCAGATAAACCAGCAGCACGTAAAACACCGGATCGGGACACCCGATGCCCCAGTTCCCCAACGCCACACCCGTCACGAATGGCGTGCCACCCCCAGGCATGCGATTCAGCCAGGCCGGCAGGCCCTTTTCGGCCATGTGCAGGTTCACCAGCTTCATCATCCACAGGCCGAATATATAGGCGACGGCACCGCCTATCAGGAAGAGACCGAATTGAATCTGCGCGAACCCGACTATTTTTCCGATATAGGCCAATCCGGCGCCGTAAGCGGTCAGCGTGAGGCTCAGCCCTAATGCAAAAAATACGATGCGTATCAACCCCTGTAAGGGCGATTTCTGCATGCTCATTGGTACTGCCACGAGTACCATGGGAAACGTTCATGGCGTGAGCAGCATGGACATGCCACCGAAAAAGGCCAAGGCGAGGGTAAGGGATTCAACGGAGCTGGTGCCCACGTACCCTAGGCCGAACAAAAACATTGCCAAAATCCCCAGGCCTAGTCCCGCGAAGGCCCATCGGGTTTTCCAATCCAACACGGGGGTGTCTGCTGTGGACATGGAGACGAATCTCCTCAGATGAGAATTGGGATCATCCAGGTCGTTATCTGCCCTGCCGCGGCGGTCGGCACGGGCCAAGTAAGAGGCCTGTCATATCAGCCCCAGATGTTGGATTCACAAGAGCTTGAGCAACAGATAACAACACAAACCCAGCAGTATAATTAGAGCATCGATGATGCAGTATTGCCACCATGAAAAACGAAAACGGAGAAATACCTATCGAAGAATGGCGGCATGTGGCACGAGAGCCGACCTCGCCATGGACCATTATTTGGGCCGTGATCATCCTCAGTATGAATTGACATCCCCCTGGGTGCTCTCTACTCTGTTGAAGCAAACCTGAAGCCGGACGGCGCCCAGCATTACCGTGCGCCAAGGGCGCAATACGCCGGATGGGAGGTTCCGCGATGAACGTGAGCGATTCCAAGCCCGGACTGGTCGGCCTCGCTGCCGCCTTCGCCGCCTCGCTGTGTTGCGTGTTGCCGCTCACTATCGTGCTGTTGGGATTGGGCAGCGGGGCCTTCATGATGGTAACCATGCAATTCCGTCCCATTCTCTACCCGCTGGGGCTGGCGGGACTGGCCGCGGGCGCGTATCTGTATTTCCGGGAGAAGCGGGCCTGCAATGCCAAGGGCTGCCGCATGGCGCGCAGGGGGCTAAACCGGGTGCTGCTGGGGCTGGCCACGGTGTTGATGCTCATCGTCACCTACGTGGACTTCTTCATCATGTCTCTATGAACTATCACCGTGAGATTCCGGCAATGAAAATACGCCTGGTGTGGATGCTGATGGCGGCGCTCTTCCTGTGGACGGGCGCGCTCGCCTCCCAGGAGGTCTCCCCCCAAAACGGGGGGCTGCGGGAGGTGGAGTTGGCCATCGCCGGCATGACCTGAGGCGCCTGAGTGGGCATCGTCAAACTGGCCCTGTCAGGGCTGGCAGGTTTGGAGGCCTCGCGCGTGCGGCTTGGAAGCGCCCTCGCCGTTTACGATCCGCAACGCCTGACGCCCGAGCAGATCGCGGAAGCGGTCAACCGCAAGACCCCCTTCCAGGCGCGCGTGACCGGCGACCGGGAACACGACCCCGAGGCGTTCGCCGCCAGGGACACGGGCTGCTGGCTCCTCCGCTGGTTCTGTTGAAGCAGCGGTCGAGCCGAGCGGTTAGGTTGTCCGCCGAGGTCTCGATTGATACTTGGCTCTGTTTGAAAAAGAAAATTGTGGGGGAAGCGGGGCGCGACACGGAAGCCCCGCAGTCCCCCCACACCCCCCTTTAAGCAATGAATGAAAGCACGCAGATTAACCCAACACATTGAATTCAATCCGTTAAAAGGGTGCAGGGAGCGGCAGCGCTTGCGAGTCGCGCGCTGCTTCCCTGCTGGGGGTCTGGGGGCAACGCCCCCGGAAAATCTCATTTTCAAACAGAGCCTGT
>JACZVE010000236.1 GCA_022572825.1 SAR324 cluster bacterium | reverse complement strand
TGCCGAACGTGTCGGTTATATGGGCGACCACGCACGTGAAAGCGCAACAGCAGCGGACCCAGCGAACGGCCGGGGCCGGAACACGATCAATGACCGTTAATAATCGGACGCAGAACGCAGCCGCGCAAATGGCTACTGCGGCGCGACTTCCTGCCAGCTTGTGATGCGAAGGATCGCCGGTACGCTTGTCAAGCGGATCCTGTGGTTAAGGCTATCGGAGACGTAGAGCTGGATCGGCTCAACGGCAAGACCTCGCGGACCGTTGATTTTTTGAGATCCCAAATCTTTTTCATCACGGCCCATTCGGCCCGAGTCGGTTCCGGAAAAGTTTTGCTCATGATCGACGGTTCCTGTTCTGCTAGAGTTGTAACACTTATGCTACAAGCGTAGCATGGCGTCAAGCTTTTTTTTCATCTCCATCCCGTTAAAAGACAAGATAGAGAAAATCGAGGGGACGGGGAGGTTCCGCCGGAGTCTTCCCGACGCAAACTTATCGCGTGATAAAACGATGGATCAGGAGGATCAAGCCGATGCCGTTGCTGTATAGCTCCGGAAAAGCCAACAGCAAGCCCCCTGCAATCAACAAAGCGCGGGATACGAGCGCGAGCGGGTCTGTGTTCAGCGACCCAACGCCCACCAGGTATCCCTGCAGGCCGGCGGCAAGCAGGGTCACACCGAGAACCGCTAAACGATATCCCGCTCCCGCAGTCCGCGGATCTCCTCCGGGTTCAGCCCCAGATCGGCCAGCACGGCCTCGGTGTCCTGGCCGCGCTCCGGTGAGGCCGTCCGCAGGCGGGTAGGGGTGCGGCTGAGGGTGAAGGGCTGGCCCACCAGCTCGATATCCCCCAGCACGGCGTGGTGCACCTGCTGAGCGATGCCCAGGTGCTTGACCTGCGCGTCGCCGAATACCTGATCGATGCTGTAGATGGGGCCGCAGGGCACGCCGGCGTCGTTGAGCCGTGCGATCAGTTCGGCGCTGGAATAGTGCTGCGTGTGCGCTTCCAGAGCGGGGTTCAGCGCGTCGCGGTGCTGCGAGCGCGAGGCGCCGTCCGCGTAGCGCGGGTCGGCCAGCAGATCGTCGGTCCCCAGGGCGTGGCACAATCGCTCCCAGATCGCCTGGCCCGCCGCGCCGATGTTGATATGGCCGTCCCGGGTCTTGAAAACCCCGGTGGGAATGCTGGTGGGGTGATTGTTGCCGGCCTGAGGCGGCACCTCCCCGTCGACCAGCCAGCGGGCGGCCTGGAAATCCAGCATGAAGATCTGCGCCTGCAGCAGCGAGGTCTGCACCCACTGCCCCTTGCCGGAGACTTCCCGCTCCAGCAGCGCCGTCAGGATGCCCATGGCGCAGAACAGGCCCGCCGACAGATCGGCGACGGGAATGCCGGCCCGCACGGGGCCCTGACCGGGCAGCCCGGTGATGGACATCAGCCCGCCCATGCCCTGGGCGATCTGATCGAATCCGGGGCGCTGCCCGTAGGGGCCGCCCTCGCCGAAGCCGGAGATGCTGCCGTAGACCAGGCGCGCGTTAATGGCGCTGAGGGTTTCGTAATCCACACCCAGGCGGTACTTGACGTCGGGGCGGTAGTTTTCCACCACCACGTCCGCCCGTTCCACCAGCCGCTTGAACAGCGCCAGCGCCTCGGGTTGCTTCAGGTTGAGGGTGATGGCGCGCTTGTTGCGGTGCAGATTCTGGAAGTCCGGCCCGTGACGCGGGCCCCCCAGGGTGGCGCTGCCCTCGACGGCCTCCGGCGTCTCGATCTTGATGACGTCCGCGCCCCAGTCCGCCAGTTGCCGCACGCAGGTCGGCCCCGCCCGCACGCGCGTCAGGTCCAGCACCGTGAAGCGGGAAAGGGGCAGCGGGCCGTTATCGGTGGGCATGGTCGCTCCTTGCAATGGGAGGGCTGCATTCGAGGGGGTGCGCGGGGCGGGGCGGGGGGCCGCTTGCCTGTCCCATAACTCGCGCCATGATCGGTGCGGCTCACCGCCTATAGCAGGGGCCGCACCTCCTGGGCGAAGCGCTCCATGGTGTCCAGGGCGACGGACAGCTTTTCGGGTACGCAGTCGAAGACGAGGTGCTCCGCGCCCAGTTCCTGGAATCGCTTGATCGCCGCAACCATGTCCGCCGGGCGGCCCTCGGTGGGGAACTGGCCGTCCGCGGGGGGGCCGTCCTGGAAGACCAGCGGCAGCTTGACGGCCAGCCCCAGGCTGTCCGGGCTGCGGCCCTCGGCCTCCAGGTAGCCGGCCAGCTCTTGCCGCGCCTGCCGTAACTCGGCGTAGGAGGGGCGCACGGGGTGCCAGGCGTCGCCATAGCGCGCCGCCCGCCTCAGCGCGGCCTTGCTGCTGCCGGCGACCCAGATGGGCGGGTGCGGCCGCTGCACGGGCTTGGGGGCGAAGTGTGCGTCCTGCACGGAATAAAACCGGCCTTTGTGCGTTACCGGCTCGGTCGTCCACAGCGCCTTCATCAGGGCCAGCGCGTCGTCGGTGCGGGCGCCGCGGGTGTGAAAGTCCTGACCCAGCACCTCGAACTCCTCCTCGAACCAACCCACCCCGACGCCGAGTATGAATCGCCCGCCGCTGAGCTGGTCCACCTCGGCGACCTGCTTGGCCACCTCGTAGGGGTTGTGCATGGGCAGCACGATGATGCTGGTGCCCAGGGTGATCCTGCGGGTCAGCCCGGCCAGGTAGCTCAGCAGGGTGAAGGGCTCCCAGTAGCGCTCCTTCCAATGCTCCCCGTGCTTGCGGCCGGGAACCATGACATAGTCGGATTTTACCTGCGGCGGGATGATGATGTGGGCGCTGCACCACAGCGCGTCCAGCTCGAGCGCTTCGGCCCGCTGCGCCATTGCCAGGAACGCCTCCGGGGTGGCGTCATTGCCCCGCACGACCAGCGAGAATCCATACTTCATATGCACTCCTTCTCCGAGCGGAATCGAATATCCGGCGAACCGTGCCCGCACCCGGGCCAGCCCGATGGGTAGGCGGCGGCCCGCTCACACCTTCTACCCCCCCTCCTCGTAGACGTACGTGATTCGCAAGTCCTGAGTCTCGCCGCTCGCGGTGCTGATGACGCCGCGCCCCCTGTATTCCATCAGCCGGTGGGGCGGATCGGTCGCAAAGGTGAAGTACAGGGGATCCACGGCCAGGCGCAAAATCCAGGTATCCGGCTCCATTTTGACGACCATGCGGCCGGGCGCGATGTCCCACTCCGGCTCCACGCGGCGCACCCGGAAGGAGAACACGTCGCGCCGGGCTGGCACGAGCAGGGGAAATTCCAGGGTATTCCCCTCTGCAAGGAGCTCCCAGTTGCGCTGCATGAAGGGCGCTAGCGTATCGCCGATGAGGCTGCCGGCTTTTAAATCTACGACATCGGATTTCGTTTCGGCGGAGGTGTTCTCCTTATGGCTCATGCGCACCCCGTCGCCTTCCCGGACCATGCGCTGCCGCTCCCCGGTGCGCGCGTCGTCCAGCTCATAGGAAAGCGGGGTGAGATCCTGCTGTTCGAATTCCGTCACCGTCTTGGCAACGGGGCTGCCCGCCGGCGTGGTGTAGGTGGTGGTGACCCGCTGCAGCGCGCCCTCCGCCGCGATGACGCGCCGGGCTCGATACGCGAGCTTGCCCTCCTCCAGCGAATACAGCGAAAGCGCGACCCGGGTTTGGGCGTGCGCCCCATGCCCGAATCCCAGCACCGCCAGGATCATTGCGCAGCGAATCACGCCGGCTGCGCCAATGCGGATTCGTGAACGGCCGATCATGGTCCCCCGAAGCCGCGGCGGTGCGGCGATTTTCCAGGCCGGGACGGCCCCAGCCTTCCATCCTGGGCGCAGCTACTGTCCGGAGCCGCCGGCCAGTTGCGGGCTGGGCCGTTTGCCTTGTGCGTACACGTCTTTGAAGCGGAAGCGTTGCTCGCCGATCAGCTTGCCGTAAGAGCCGAAGCGCGCGTCCGCGTTCTCCACCCCGGCCAGCAGGTCCTCCGGGTCCGCTGCCGGGTCCGCGAAGGTGCGCAGGATACGGTAGTCGGTCGCGCGCTCCGCGGGTATGCGGCCCATCTCGCGGGCCAGCGCGCGCATCACCGTGGGGGTCAGCAACTGACCGTGCCGCGCGCCGGCGGCGGTGGAAATGGACTCGTTGATCAGCGTTCCGCCCAGGTCGTTGGCTCCGGCCATCAGCCCTACCTGGGCCAGTTTGGGGCCTTCCTTGACCCAGGAAACCTGAACGTTATGGATCCAGCCGTGCAGCATGATGCGGGACACCGCGTACATCTTCATCGTCTCGATGCCGGTGGGGCCTTGCCGCAAGCCCGCGGGGCGCCGTTTTTGAAACATGGGCGCATCCTCGTAGATGAACCCCAGCGGCACAAACTCGGTGATGCCCCCCGTCTCCTTCTGCAGGGCGCGCAGCCGGTGCAGGTGGACCGCCTTGTGGTACGAGGTCTCCAGGTGGCCGTACATTATGGTCGAGGTGGAGGGCAGGCCCAACCGGTGCGCCGTTTGCAGCAACTCCACCCACTGCGCGGAGGTGATCCGGCCGGGCGAGATCACGTCGCGCACCGCGTCCACGAGAATCTCCGCGGAGGTGCCCGGCAGGCTGCCCAGGCCGGCCTCCTTGAGCGCGGCCAGGTAGTCCGCCACACTCACGCCGGCCAGTTGCGAGCCGTACAGCACCTCCTCGGGAGAGCAGCCGTGGATGTGGATCCCCGGCAGCGCCTGCTTTACCGTGCGCACCAGATCGACGTAGTACCAGCCGTCCATACCGGGGGGCAGGCCGGCCTGCATGCACACCTCGGTCGCGCCCAGCTCCCAGGCTTCGCTGGCCCGGCGCACCACCTCTTCCATGGGCAGAAAGTAGCCCTCCCCGGCGCGGTGACCGCGGGAAAAGGCGCAGAACCCGCAACGCTTCACGCACACGTTGGTGAAGTTGATGTTGCGGTTGACCACGTAGGTGACGCGCTCGCCGACCGCCTCGCGCCGCAGGTGATCCGCGGCGGCCATCAGGGGCATCAGCTCGGCGCCCCTGGCCTCGAACAGCCGCGTGCCCTCCTCGATGGTGGTTTCCCGGCCTTCCAGCGCCCGTTCCAGGATAGGCCCCACTTCCGATCCGGCCAGCGACAGGTTGAGCACGGTCGTCGGCGGTGCGCAAGGCGGCCCGGTGGCCGGCTCGAATGGCTGCGTCATGGCGCTCCGGTGTTGCGGGTGGCGAGAGGGGGGTGTCCGCGGTAATCTACTCCCAAACCCCACTGAAGGCAACGAGGCCCACGGGCAGCCTTGGGCACGCCGGGCTTTTGCCGGGCCGATCGCCGCCCCGCCAATCAGGGGGCGATGGGGTACGTACTTCGGGTCGAACCGCACGACCCCGCCGAGGCGGAATGTCAATCGGGGGATCTTGCTGTATATAATCAACTTTGCAAACACTACGGTGCCTATGTTCAGCCTTCGGCGCCGTGGACTCGCCCCCTGTTCGCGGGGATGCGCCTGGCCTTGGCGCGCCGGGGCTGTAACCAGGGCGGCGCCTGCTGATAGGC
>JACZVE010000235.1 GCA_022572825.1 SAR324 cluster bacterium | reverse complement strand
AAAACATTAGCGCCTTAGAGAAATTCTCCTCGGCTGACAGTCGCTACGATGAATGATTAAATGAATTTCTGAGTCACCACACTACCAGCCGCCCGCCCGCGATTCCGCAAGGGTGAAAGTCGCGCAGGGCGTGCGTTCACGGCGTGGCTGAGGAAAGCGAGGGTCAATGCCCGTGCCGACGACCACCATCGGGAGCTATCCGAAGCCCTCCTATTTGCGGCTGCCGAACTTCAAGCCCAAGCAGCACGATCCCACCCGCGCATACAGCGAGTATCTCAAAATCCGCAGCGAGGAGGACCAGCGGCTGCTGGTGCGGGCCAGCGAGGAGGTGGTGCGGCACCAGGTGGAAGCGGGCATCGAGATTCCGACCGACGGTGAGATGCCGCGCGAGCACTATATCTATTACCATCTACGCCATCTGGAGGGGTTCGACTTCGTCAATCTGACGGAAAAGCGCATGCGCAACCAAGCCTGGCACGCCCGTATCCCCACCCTCGTCGCACCGGTGAGACCGCGGCAACGCTTCCTGCCCGAAGACTGGCGCATGGCGCAACGGGCAACCAAGCGCCCGGTGAAAATGACCGTGCCCGGCCCGCTGACGATCGCCGACTCCGTGGCGGACGCATACTATCGCGACGAGCGGGCGCTGGGAGCCGCCCTGGCGGACGCGATCAACGTCGAGGTGCGCGCGTTGGCCGATGCGGGCTGCCCCTGCGTTCAGGTGGACGAGCCGGTCTTCGCGCGTGAGCCGCAAAAGGCGCTCGCCTACGGCATGGAGCACCTGGAGCGCTGCTTTCACAAAGTGCCCGCCGCGGTAACGCGCGTGGTGCACATCTGCTGCGGATATCCGGCGGAGCTGAACCTGGAGGACTATCCAAAGGCGGATGCAAAGACCTACTTCGCCCTGGCGGACGACCTGGAGCAGGTGGGGTTGCACGCGGTGTCGCTGGAGGACGCCCATCGGCACAACGATCTGAAGCTGCTGGAAAAGTTTCCGCGGTTGACGGTCATCCTCGGTGTGGTGCAAATTGCGAACACCCGAGTGGAGCCGGTAGAGGAGATCGTCGAACGTTTGCGGGCCGCACTGGGGCATATCGACCGGGAGCGTTTGATAGCCGCGCCGGATTGCGGCCTGGCCATGCTGGAATGGGACATCGTGTGGCAAAAGCTGCGCAACGTCGCAGGCGCGGCCGGCGTGATTTGACTGCAGAACGATTGCCGTTTTCCAGCCGCGGCGCGGGATGGGTAGCTATGGCCGGGCAGGAGTTTGCGTTCAATGCAAGGGGGTCAGCCCTGCTGGCGGAAGACTTATCCTTAGTTTATCTGCGTCCATCGGCGGTTGGATCCTGCAAGGTAGTACTGGCGCCATCAACGAAAGCAAGTCATGGAACGCTACGACGTCGTCGTGGTCGGTGCCGGCAATGCGGCCTTGGCGGCGGCCACTTCCGCCCGGGAGCAGGGCGCCGGGAGCGTGCTGGTGCTCGAGAAGGCGCCCAAGGGGCTGCGGGGCGGCAATACGCACTATAGCGGCGGCCTGTTTCGCTTCGCTTTCCATACCGCGGAGGAATTGAAACCGATCGTGCCGGATGCGGAACGGAAGCTGCCGGGCTTCTTTGCCGGCGTCTCTCCGTATCCGCGGGAGCTGTTTCGCGCCGATTTGATGCGCGTGACCGAAGGGCGGAGCGACCCGTGGCTGGCGGATCTGCTGATCGGGAACTCCCACGACACCGTGCGCTGGCTGGTGGAGCAGGGCATCGTGATGGAGCCCGCGGTGAGCCTCAGCGCCATCCGCTTCGGCGACAAGGTGCACTGGGCACCCGGCGCGGTCGTGCGCGCCAGGCACGAGGGCGTGGGGCTGTCCGAGAGGTGGTTCGAGATCATGGAGGAGCGCGCTGTCGAGGTGCGCTACGAGTCGGGTGCGCTGGCGCTGCTGCAGAACGATGCGGGACACGTTACAGGCGTGCGGGCGCGTGCAGCGCACGGTAACGTTGCGATCGAGTCGCACGCCGTCGTGCTTGCCTGCGGAGGATTCGAGGCCAATCCGGAGTGGCGTGCCCGCTATCTGGGCCGGCCGTGGGATCACGCCAAGGTGCGGGGCAGCGCCTTCAATACCGGAGACGGTCTGCGTATGGCCTTCGAAGTGCACGCCATGCCGCACGGACAGTTCACGGGCTGCCACTCCACGCCCATCGACGCCGATGCTCCGCCTTACGGGGACCGCAAACTGACGGACAAGACCAACCGGCTGTCCTACCCCTATGGCGTGCTGCTGAACGGCCGGGGAGGGCGCTTCGCGGACGAGGGCGAGGACTTTCAGTTCTACACCTATGCCAAGATGGGCGGCATTATTCTCAACCAGCCGGGCGGCGTCGCCTGGCAGATATTCGACAGCAAGGTAACCGACCTGCTGGAACCCCGTTACAAGACCGCCAAGCCGGTCGTGGCGGACACGCTGGACGCGCTGATCGCTCAGCTTCCCCTAGACCGGGATGCCGCGCGGGCGACCCTGCAGGCCTTCAACGCCGCCCCACGACGAGGCCGGTTCGACCCCACCGTGCTGGATGGACTGGATGCCGCGCACCTGGAACCGCCCAAGTCCAACTGGGCGCAGGCGCTGGATACGCCGCCGTACTACGCCTATGCGGCCACGGGCGGCATCACCTTCACCTTCGGCGGCCTGCGCATCGACGAGCAGGCCCGCGTGATCGGCAACGATTGGAAGCCCATCCCCGGGGTGTATGCGTGCGGTGAGCTGGTAGGCGGCCTGTTTCACCACAACTACCCGGGCGGTTCGGGCCTGATGGCGGGGGCCGTGTTCGGGCGCCTTGCCGGCGCCGGCGCCGCGCGCTTCGCCGCTGAGGGCCGCTGAGGGCCGCTGAGCCGCCGCGCACGGTCGCCGGCCACGCCCACCTCCCCTGCGTCACACCGCCGGCGGCCCCAGGAACATCAGCCCGTCCGCCGGCGGTCCCGAGAACATCGGCCCCTCCGGAAGCACCTGCGGGGAAGCAGCGAGGCTTGAATGATGGATTCACGATTGAACGAGCGGTGGGTCGAGCGCTTCGGCTTGGCCCCGCAAGACGGCGCGCAACCGGATGGCGATGAGGTGCTGGCACGGATGCTTTCCCGCGGCACCTGCCGCAAATTCCGCGCCGATGCCGTTCCGGAGGCACTTCTGCAAACGCTTCTTGCCTGCGCGCAGTCGGCGCCGTCAAAGTCTGATCTGCAGCAGTATTCCATCGTCGTGGTGCAGGATGGCGCCGCCCGCGGGCAGATTGCCTCCTGGTTGCCCGCCATGCCTTGGGTGGCGGCGGCGCCGGTGTTCCTGGTATTTTGCGCGGACACGCGGCGCAATCAGCGGGTGTGCGAGATACGGGGCCGCCCGCATGCCAACAACAACCTGGACACCTTTCTCAACGCCACGGTGGACGCGGCACTGGCCATGGGCGCGTTCATAACTGCCGCGGAAGGGGCCGGGCTGGGTTGCTGTCCCATCAGCTACGTCCGCAATCATCTGGAGGAAATCACGCCCCTGCTCGCACTGCCGCCCGGCGTGTTCCCCGTCGCCGGGCTTTGCGTGGGGTATCCGGCGGAGCGGGCGCCCGTTTCCATGCGCTTGCCGCCGTCGCTGGTTATCCACCGCGACCGGTACGATGACCGGCCATTGGAAGACGAGCTGGACGCGTACGACCGCCGCCGGCACGCCCGCGAGCCCATCCCCCCCGAAAAGCAGAAGAACGCCCGCAGCTACGGCACCACAGCCACCTGCACCTGGTCCGATCAGGTGTCGCGTCAACTATCCCTGCCGGAACGGGCGGAGTTCCGTGCGTTCCTGCAACGGCACGGATTCGACCTGGCCTAGCGCACCTATCGAGCAGGCGCGGGAGGCGGTGCCTACGGCCGCTCCGACCGTCACGAGTCCAGCCGAGGAGGCTGGAATGGTAGGGAAAACGCTTATTCGTGCTAAGATGGAGCTATAACCAGAGGGCATATCAACCTATCGGGCAGCGATGGCCACACGAGCATACGAGGTTCCGCAGCGCGAGCACGCGATCCTGGAAGAGATCATTCAATACTACCTGGACAGGCACGAGGCGATCAGCGCCCGCACCCTGGCCAAGATTTCCCGGCTTTCCCTGTCGCCCACAACCATTCGCAATCTGATGGAGGACCTCAGCACGGCGGGGCTCCTCACCACCGAGGGCGTCACCCGGGGCCGCATTCCTACGCAAAAGGCGTTCGCCATCCACGTTGCCCGGCTGGGCGAACGCAAGGTGCAGCCAAAGGCTCGGCCGCCGCAGATCGCTGCCATGGAGGAGGGGAAGCCCGAGCGCCTGCAGGCGGTGGTGCACCAGATGGGCGGGTTCCTCGCCGGGCAGACAGGCTGCCTGGCCCTGGCCGCATTGCCCCAGCACGACCGTTATCCGCTGGATTGGGTGCGCTTCGCTTCCATGCCCGATCGGCAGGTGCTGGTGACGCTGCGCACCCTGTTCGGAGACTTGTGGTGCAAGCTCCTCGTTTCCGCGGACCCTTTTCCGGATGATTTGCTGGAGGAGGTAGGGCGCTTTATCAACACGACTTACCGCGGGCGCACCCTGGCGGCGATCCGCAACGACATCATGGCGGGCGAGCCGAAGGAACTGCTGGCAAGCATGCCCTCTCTGGGGGCTGCGTTCCGCATGTTGCGCAAGGCCTTCGAGTGGGAGCAGGGGCGCGATCGACCGACATGGGGCACGGACAACCTGTATCGCATCCCCGAATTACACGTGCCGGAGCAGTTGCTCAGCATTCATCGCGCCCTATCCGATGCGGAGTTTCTCTCCGATACGCTGCAGCGGGGCCGCCGGGTGAACGGAGGCTGGATTGCCATCGGCACGGAGACGGGCTATCCGGGCCTGGAAAACTGCGCATTGACGGGCTATCCGTTCGGTTGGCGGAACTGGCAGGGACTCGTTGCCGTGCTGGGCCCGATGCGCATGAATTACGCGCAGGTTTTCGGGCTCACCGCCGAATGCGCGGGGGTAATCGACCGGTTCCTGCAAAATTCCGCGGCCGGCGCCCCGCCGCAAGAAGCAGACTGAGTGCGTGCGCGCCTGAAGGTAGAGGCAAATCGTTATGGCAACGTCCGATTTGCAACGGAAACTCGCCGCGATCCTCAGCGCGGACGTGGCCGGGTATTCCCGCCTGATGGGCGCCGACGAAGAAGCGACCATCGAGACCCTCACTGCCTACCGCAAGGTCTTCTCCAGCTACATCGCGCAGTACCGCGGGCGGGTCGTCAACGCGCCTGGCGATTCCATCCTGGCGGAGTTCGCCAGCGTGGTAGATGCCGTGGGCTGCGTTGTGGAAATCCAGCGGGAACTGGCGGAAAGGAACGCCGAGCTTCCCGATGACCGCCGCATGGACTTCCGCATCGGCATCAACCTGGGCGACGTGGTGGTGAAGGACGACGCGATCTACGGGGACGGGGTCAACATCGCGGCGCGGCTGGAATCCCTGGCCGAGCCGGGAGGTATCTGCGTTTCGCGCAGCGCCTACGACCACGTCAAGAACAAG
>JACZVE010000234.1 GCA_022572825.1 SAR324 cluster bacterium | reverse complement strand
GAGACCTTTGCGTAACTCCACTGCCCCGGGCGCCGAGTGCATTTTATCGTCCGACCTCACCCCGCCGCCGTCCGGGCGGCACCCCTCTCCTTGCGAAGGAGAGGGGCTGAAATCCGGGCGTATGCAAGCGGGGAGTTCGCCGCCATGGCCGTAGGGCGCCCGCCGGAACGCTCCACATCGGCTCGCCGAACCGCCCTCCTCACGCCGCCACAGCCCGCCTCCCCCTCTCCTTTTTGAAGGAGAGGGGGATTGAGGGGGTGAGGTTCTTCGAGCAGCCGCCCCGCCCTCGCCCTTACGCAAAGGTCTCATTTCATGGAGAGGGGAGCCGCCCGCAGTGAAAAGCGCAGTGAAACGATTACCTCGTGACCACCGGCCGCTCGTCGGAAGTCACCCCTCTCCACAGCGTGGAGAGGGGCCGGGGGTGAGGTTTGAGCGAGACCATTCATACCGATCGCATCGCGCCATATTTTGCATAAACTTCTGACTCAGTAAACCGGCTCCGTCGTATATTCCTGAATCGCTTCCTCAAGGGCCTCCGGCTTGAAAACCAGCGGGATGTGGACAACCTGCCCTTTCTCGTCGTTTTCCTCGTCCACCCCGATCTCAATATTCCCCGAAAGCGGCGTGTCGAAACGCGCCTTCTTATCGTCGGGCTTCATGCAGTAGATCATCTCCTGGAACCGCGCCATAGCACGACGCCCGCGGTTCTACCAATACGGATGCAGCGAGTCTTCTGCTCCGTTCCTTGCGAATGGCGGCAGTGTCGGCTTTGTTCTGCCTGATTGACGTCGCCACGGCGTTGCACCCGAATTCGCGATGATTAATATAAAAGAGTCCCCAGGCGGCGGACGGGCATGGTCTTGGCGGAGCCTGGCGCGCTGCCCGGTGCTCGATGCGGCGGACAGGCATGTTACGGCAGAAAGCGCATTTTGTCCCCGACCGCGTGATACACCTGACATCCGACGGGAGCGAACATCATGGACAATGAATTGATCGCCATTCCGGCACGACGGGGAAAGGCCGCGCACCTGAAGCGGGGCCAAAAGGTCAAAGTCATCAACACCCATGGTCAGCAGGTGGTGGATACCTGGGCCTTTTGTGCGGATGACCTGAAAGAGTTCATGTCGATGGAACACAGCCGAACCTTCATGGAGAGGATCATCCCTCAGGTTGGCGACAAGCTTGTCACCAACAAACGACGCCCCATATTGACCCTGGCGGAGGACACCTCTCCAGGCATTCACGACACGCTACTGGCCGCATGCGACCGTTATCGCTATGAACTGCTGAATGCAGGAGGCTACCACGACAACTGCACGGACAATCTGGTATCGGCCATGAAAGCGCTCGGCCTGGCGCCCCCGGAGATTCCCAGCCCGCTCAATCTGTACATGAATATTCCCCTTGCCGACGGGCGCAATCTGACCTTCGAGGCGCCGGTGAGCAAGCCCGGCGATTATGTTCTGTTCCATGCGGAGATGGATTGTATCGTCGCCTTTTCCGCCTGCCCCCAGGACATCGTCCCCATTAACGGTGTTGACCTCAATCCGACCGAGGCCCATTTTGCGATCATCGCGTAATCGAGGAAGGAACCACCCCTTGCGCATCGCCATCGGCGCGTTGCTGTTCGAGGGCAACACCCTGTCGCCCGTCGTCAACGAGTTGATCGACTTTCAGAACAAGTACTGCGAGGACGGGCCGCGGCTGGTCGCGAAGCTGCGCGGGCAAGGGGTGGAGATGAGCGGCGCCATCGCCGTGCTGGAGGCCGAAGGGGTGGAAATCGTGCCGCTGTTTGCCAGCCACGGCGGGGCCGGCGGACGCGTCAGTGCCGGCGCCTGGCGGGAGCTCAAGACGCGTCTGCTGGAGCCCCTGCGCGCCGCCGGAGAAGTGGACGGCGTCTACCTGGCGCTGCACGGGGCGATGGTCTGCCAGGGGGAGGACGATCCGGAGGGCGCCATCCTGGAAGAAGCGCGGGCCATCGTCGGAAGCGTGCCCATCGCCGTCAGCACGGACCTGCACGCCCACGTCACCCGCCAGATGGCCGAGCTGGCGACCTTTATCGTCGCCTATCAGCTTTATCCCCACGACGACGTGCGTGAAACGGGCGAGCGCAGCGCCCGCATGCTGGTGGACACGTTGCGCGGCCGGGTGCGGCCCGTGATGCGCGTGCGCAAGGCGCCCATGATCGTCCCTGCGCCCAAGCAGCGCACCCATGGCGACACGCCCATGGCGGACTTCTATCGCCAGGCGCGCGCCCGGGAAGCCGCCGGGGAGGTGCTGTGCGCCAGCTACCTGCCCGTGCAGCCCTGGATGGATTTTCCCGATGTGGGGTTCACCGCCGCGGTGATCACCGACGACGACCCCGCTCTGGCCGACGCCATAGCCAAGGAGATGGTGCGGGAGGCCTGGCGGCGGCGCGCGGAGTTCGCAGTGCCCCTCTACACACCCCAGGAGGCGATCCGGCGCGGCATGGAGGTCGGGCCCGGCCCGGTGATTCTCTCGGACACCGCCGACTGCGTGGGCGGAGGCGGCAGCGGCGACAGCGCGGTGGTGCTGCGGGCCCTGCTGGACGCGGGCCTGGACGTGCCCGCGACGATCCTCATCGTGGATGCCGAGACCGTCAGGCAGGCCCAAGCCGCCGGGGTGGGGCGCCGTTTTTCCGCCCGCATCGGGAACAAGCTGAACCCGGTCTACGGCCCACCCGTGGAGGCCCAGGCGGAGGTGGCGCGTCTCTTCGAGGGCCGCTTCACGTACACGGGCGGCATCCTGGCCGGCGGCGAGGCGACGATGGGGCCCAGCGCCCTGCTGCGGGTGGGCGCGGTGCGGGTGGTGGTGAGCACGCACTCCAGCTACGAGTACGCGGACGAGCAGTTCCTAGCCGCCGGCGTGGACCCCCGCGCCTGCAGGTTCGTGGTGGTCAAGAACCCCATGAACGCCCAGACGGCTTACGCGGACGCGCCCGCGATGTTCATACTGGACACGCCGGGGCCCACTACCTGCAATCTGGCGGCCCTTCCCTGGCGGCGTATCACCCGCCCGCGCTATCCCCTGGACGACGGCTTCGTGCCCGACTTCGCGTGAGCGGGCCGCGCGACATCGTGGAGGAAACGATGCGCGTGCCCACGTAGCGTCCTGCACTCGGAGGTACACAAGAGCCGCGAAGCCCTTTACTCATTGGCATGAGGCCGGTGCGGATTATCCGGGCTAACATGGGGCTAACAGCAAGGCCCCAGAATTGTTGCTCAGATTCGCGCACAGGGGCTTATTTTTCAAGCTCGCCCGTTTTGGCGAGCTTAGGAGGGTATCCCCCACCCCAAAGAGTGCCTCAGATTGGCTTCTGACGGCCAGGATATTTCTTCCAGCCGTTGGACCATTCATTTCAGCGCGCGTTTAACGGGGTGTTAAGTCCAGTGAGGCGAAGTATGGAGGCTTCCGGTGGAAAGCATTTGGGTGCAGGGTTACGAGCGCCGCCTAAACAGGGCTATCGCGACTGGCGAGGTAGAAATTCTCCCAAATGGCAAGGAGCGGCGAATGAATCCGCGATTCAATATACCCGGCAGGCAGATTCAAATCACGGACACCATCGAGAGGGATATTATCGACATGTCCATTTCTGGGGTCTCATTTTATTCTGACAGAAATCATGCAATTGGAGAGGTTGTTCCGCTCTGCTTGGACGGTGCCTTTTCAGTACAGACCAAGGTGGTAGGCTGTCAGATGGTTCAAACAGACCCCTCCTTCCTTGAATTCAAATACCGAGTGCGATGTGAATTCGTAAATTCGGATCATGGATTAATATTTCTCATGTTGGCTCTGGAAGATTCCGGCTACGAGGGGAACGGCTCAATTCAGGAGCAGACGGGAACTTGACCCTGTTATACTCTCCCAACCTTGAATCTGCCTATAGAAACCTGAGCCGGACGAGCGCCTATTCCTCCACCTCACCCAGCACATCGCCGGAGTCGGCGTCCAGATTCGATGGCGAGGTCTAAGTTGCTGTCCGGGCGCTCCGGTCCCCGCTGGCGGGAGCCGTAGAAGTCAATTCGGAACGGGAGGCCCGGCACGTCGTTGGTGATGACATCGTGCAGGTGGGTGAGGATGTGCCTCAATCGCGTCCGATCCATGGCATGTGCCGTCCGGGGTTTTGCTACTGGAATTTCTCATGTCGGAGGCGCTACCCGAATATCGGCGCAAGCGTTATTCATCATCGTCCATACCAGCATGTCCGTCGCCACCATTCATACGATAACCCCGCCTGGCGGCCGATTTCTATTTTTATTGGCATTCTTATAAACGTATCTCCTTGTAAGCAAAGGAAAAATAAAAAAAGGAGACCGTTACGGAACCTTGCGGCGCCAGTGTCGTTAAATTCGTTAGTCATCCGATCGATTATATCAAGCCTTCGGCTGACTGGGACGGAATCGTGAAAAATAATTCCGTCATCCTCATAATCGGACCTCGGCAGGGCTACCCCATTTGCAGCGACGCGCCCCTGCGGGTATTCCAATTTCGGGGGTGCAAATAGCAGCCCTGCCAAAGGTTCTCATCCTAAGTTTCGTGTCAAGGAAAATCTCTACTTCTTTCTAGGACATTCCGTAGCAATTTCACCACAGTATGTGCCCGCCCTTCCCTGGGCGCATGGCGTATCCCTGCGCGGCGATGGGGTTAAACGCCCTCGCGGCAATTCTTCCGAGTCTCCATGAGCCATAGGCTGGAGGTTCGAACCCTCCACCGCCCATAAGGATTAAAACGCACAGGGCGCAGCGGCGAGCCGACCTGGCAGGGACGACCGGCGGGCCGGCGAGGGGCCGCTCGGGCGGCGCGGTATCACGGCCCCTGGGAATTCCAGGCGGCGATGACGACCTCCATCAGTTCCTGGTCGGCCCGGTCGAATCCCACACCGATGCGGTAGCGGCCGTCGGCGAGCGGCTGGCGGTGGCGGATTTTGCCCGTGATCTTGGCGCCGCTGTTGGTGAGGAAGAGCTCGATTCCCGGGCCGGATTCCAATGGTCCATCGCTGCAAAAGGACACGCCCTGAGGGGACAGATCGATGGCCGTGGCACGTTTCAGCGCTGTCTGGCGGTAATGGAGCTCTCCCCCGTAGGCTTGGCGGACGTGCCGGCGGCGCTCCCGCGGGTGCTGTGCGGTTTCAGTAATCGGGTTCATTCTACTCCCCTTGCTCCACCCGAGGCGATGCTGCGGGCATTCGTGGAGACCGCTGCAAACCGTGACGATCATGAGCGCGCGGCTCTCCGGATTGTGTCAAATCCCTTCCAACATTTTTAACGCCGGCACGGCGGGAGCGTCCCGTTTCCGGAAAAAGCATTTCTGTCAAGTGTGAAAGTATTACAGGCGGGCGATGAATTTTTGCCGTCGATAGCCGTGAGTGCCGCATACACGGACGATGCGGGGTACGGCCCTGGCGCGCCACCCGAAAGTGGCAACGTGGGGCGATCGAGCCGAAAGCAGGATTGCCGCAAACAGATTCCGTGTGATCGACCCCTCCGCCATCTGGAAGCAGTGTAGCGGGCATGCCTGACGACGTTCCCTCCGATCTTGATCAACTTGGT